>JAOPZY010000056.1 GCA_025963875.1 Actinomycetota bacterium | reverse complement strand
TCCCCTGGGAGGCGGACCTGCGCCGGGGCCGCGCCGTTCACGCTACCTTCTCCTCCCAACCACTTGCTTCCTGCGTTGCCGCCAACATCTCCTCCGGCCCCACGAACCGGTGGCCGGCAGCGCAGAGGACCTCGACGATCACGAGCAACTCCCGGGCCTCGGTGACGTAGACCTTGCCGCCGGAGTTGATGGCCTCCCACGTCCGGCAGGGCGTCGCCTGCTGCTCGAGGACCTCTGCGGGTGCGCCGCAGTCGGGGCAGGCGATCATGTGGCGCTCCCCGGTACCTTGCACCCCACACCTCCAATGGCCGAGTGCGTCGTAAAGGCTCGATCACAGCCTGAGTCAAGCTCGGGTTCAGGTCATCGCGGCCAACGCCCGTTTGCATTTCCAGGAAGCTGGAATGGGGTCTGGGGGCTACCTGCAACGAGGCCGAGCAGGCCGCCGGCGCTCTACGACCACGCGCACCGGCGCATCCGGTCGCAGCGAAAGGCTCGAGCTCGTCCCCACCGGCGGGCCGGGCACCGGTCGCACGGTCCAGTCCCGGAAGAGGGTCGCCAGCAGGAGGCGGGCCTCCACCATGGCGAAGGCCTCGCCGGGGCAGGCACGGGGGCCGCGCCCGAACGGGAAGTAGGACATCGGCGGAAGCGACTCGCGGAACGCGGGCGTCCACCGGGACGGGTCAAACCGCTCCGGCTCGGGGAACCAGCGGGAGCTGCGATGCAGGATCCACGGGCTGCACACGAGAATCGAGCCCTCGGGAACGGGGCAGTCCCCGATCTCGTAGTCGACCAGCGCCCGCCGCTGCAGCGCGTAGGCGGGCGGGTACATCCGCATCGACTCGAGCAGGATCTGTTCCGTGTACCGCAGCAACGGCAGGTGCTCGGCGCTCGGCGTCGCGTCCCCAATGACGTCGTCGAGCTCGGCGTGCAGCTCGGCGATCACCTGGGGGTGCTGCGCCAGGAGGTAGTAGGTCCAGGTCATCTGCGTCGTCACGGTCTCGTGCCCCGCGAAGACGATCGTCACGACCTCGTCGCGGATCTGGTCGTCGGTGAGGACGTCGGAGCCCACCTCCGCCTGCTTGCGCAGCATCAGCGAGATGAGGTCGTGGTCCTGGTCGCCGAGCGCGGTCCGTCGCCTGGCGATGATGTCGTCGACGAGGGTGAAGAGCTGCGCCCGGTGCCGCCTGAAACGGCGTGCGGTCGGCAGCGGCAGCTTCTCAACCGCGGGGCCCCACGGCCGTAGCACCTTCTCGACCATTGCCACCGCTGCCTCGCTCGCGTCGGCGAACGTCCGCAGATGGGGAACGAGGTCGTAGTCGAGGATCGCCTTGCCGAGGATCTCGAGCGTCACGCGCCTCATCGTGTCGCCGACATCGATGGTCTCGCCGTCGGCCCACTTCCTCCCGATTCGCCCGGCACACTCGACGGCGATCTCACCCTGCCTGTGCAGATGGACCGGGTGGAAGATGGGCTGCAGCAGCTTCCGCTGGCGGCGGTGGAGGTCCCCGTCGCTCGTGAACAGCCCTTCGCCGAGTAGGCGCTTTGCCTCCTGCGTCGCCTGCCCCTTCATGAACTTGCGGTTGTCGGTGACGAGGACGTCGAAGATGTGGTCGGGATCGCTGACCATGTAGACCTGATGGCCGAGAAACCTCGTGTACGCCAGATCGCCGTAGCTCGCGAGTCGCTCGTAGACGCCGAGGAGGTCGCCCCGCAGCGCGCGCAGCAAGAGGGGGAATGCCGACGATGGTCCGGGCAGTCGACCACCACCCAGAGACGCTTGGTCAGGAGACTCGGAGGGCGACTTGCGCAAGACTTCCCCGTTCGATCGGGACGGAGGATACTCCACGGCGATCACTGAAAGGGGAATTTTCGATCGCCGGACCTCGAGTGAACCAGGCGCTGTGGCGCGTCACGTACGAGTACCTGGCCGCCAGGCTCCCTCTACCGGAGTGGGCGTTCATGAACTACGGCTACACCGCGGTTGCCCCCGACACGGACTCGCTCGAGCTGACAGCCTCGGATGAGGCGGACCGGTTCTGCATCCAGCTCTACGAGCGGGTGGCCGGCGCGGTCGACCTGCGTGGCAGCGATGTCCTCGAGGTCGGCAGCGGCCGGGGTGGGGGGGCGTCCTACATGAAGCGGTACCTGGGACCGGCCACGGTCGTCGGCGCCGACCTTTCCCGGCGAGCGGTCCGGCTGTGCAACCGCTACCGGGCCATCCCCGGGCTCCGCTTCGTCCAGGGCGACGCGCTGGCGCTGCCGTTTCCCGAGGGCTCCTTCGACGCGGTCGTGAACGTCGAGTCGTCGCACTGCTACCCGTCGATGGATGCTTTCCTCGTGGAGGTGCACCGGGTGTTGCGGCCGGGCGGCCACTTCCTGTTCGCCGACTTCCGCAGCGGCGAGAAGGTCCGCCGCTTACGGGATGAGCTGGCGCGGTGCCCCCTGGACGTCGTCGACGAAGAGGTGATCACGGCCAACGTTGTGGCGGCACTGGAGCGCGACAGCGACCGGAAGCTGCGGCTGATTCGGCAGATCGTCCCGAGATGGCTGCAGTCGCGGTTCGCTCGGTTCGCAGCGATCGAGGGCTCGCAGACCCACGAGGGCTTTCTCGCCGGCAGGACCCAGTACCAACGCTTCGTCCTGCGCAAGCCCGCCTGATGAGCGTCGCCGTGGCGGGCTCGCATGTATCAGATCGATCTTGTCGGGCCTCTCCTCTAGACAACTCTGAAAGGTCACAGAAAATGGACAGCGGGCCCAACGCCAGTTCGGGATCGGCCGCTTGCCTGCCTCAGCGCCGCCTGCGAAGGCCTATGAATGCCGTCCTGCATCGGAGGCATCAACCGGCCACAGTCCTCTCTATCGCCGCGCTCGTTGTGATGCTCGAGAAGGAGTCGAGCAAGGTCGAGGTTTCGGTGATGCGGGTGCGGATCGACCAGCTGCCCGCTGTGCAGGCAACCTTCGGCCGGTACGGGGAACTCGAAATCCTCGGCGGCGCTGGGCGTACTTGCACCGTGGTGTTTTGGGGCAACGATCCCAAAGATTCTCGAACGATAAGCGACCCCGTTATTTGCGAACCAAGTTGCGATTTGCGCTACGTCCGTCGCAAAGAAGGACGGACTCCCGCAGCAGGCACCTATGGGACGTCGACCAGGGCGTGGTCACTGATCCACTTCAGGCACACCCCTCGCAGACGTTCCCGGCCGACGGCGGTGTCATTCGAAATGGCTCGGTCGGCCTCCTCGATGGCTTCGAGCAGGGCGGCCTTGACTTCGGGAGGCACCTCGGCCGAGGGCTGCACCTCTGAAAAGTACACTCGATATGCTGCCGCCCGTAGAGCATCGTCGCTGAGCGCATCGAGGTGGGATCCAATCCCCGTCTTCGCCCCGGCGTCCAACATGGCGACGAACCACAGCGTCGCCCTGGAGAGCAGCGAGGACACAGGCTTCACCGCCCCGAACCCGAAGTCGACGATGTCCACCCGCAGCAACGCTTCGCCGGCAGCTCCGTATGCGAAAGCGTTCAGCCAGAAGGAGTGGAACGGGTCCCACGCCAGGTAGCGGGCCACGCCCCATCCCACACCGCCCGCTCCCGCGTTCACGAGGAGGTGGCAGGTGAGGCCGAGCCACCAGGGGCCCCACCAACGGCGCCAGTACCGGAGCCTGGCATAGGAAAAGGCCGTGGCACCGATAGCCATCGCGACAACGGCTGAGACAACCAACCCTCCCAGAGCGAGGGAGTGGAGAGCTATGTGTCGACCAGTGCTCACGAGTGATGTCATATAGACCTAGGTGAGAGTTGCGCTGTGAGAGGTATTCGCATGATTCTAGGGCGGTGACAGATGTCTTCGATTCGGCCGTTGGGAGGCTCTACGATGAGATCGCCGGCGTAGCCAACGCCTCGGGGGCGGATTTGAGCGCCGTGACCTCTCACCTGCAGGCGCTTCTTCGTCGCCAGTTCGGTGGAACCCCGCACCTGCACGCGGAGGATGCCGCTCAGAGCGCCGTCGTTCGCTTCACTGCGGCCGTCCAGCGTGGAGGGGTGACAAGGGAGACCGCCCCTCAGTTCCTGATCGAGATAGCCCGCAATGTGGGGAGGGACCTTGCCAGGAAGGATTTTCGCGGAAGGGAGCTACCGACGGAATGGTCGGAGATGGCTCCCAGCCGCCCGACAGCAGATGACGACGAAGTCGCCCGGCTGCTGGACCGACGTGCGGATTCCGAACGTGTCCGAGCCGCCCTGCGGCAGTCGGTGGCTGACGGCCGGCACGACATCGTCCGCATCGTGCGAGCGTGGTTGAACCTGGCATCGTTGTTGGGACGGGCTCCGAGCTCACGGGAGGTCGGAGCGCAGGTTGGCCTCTCTCACACCACCGTCCAGACGGCCCTTGCCGCCTTCCGGGGATACTTTCCACCGGAGGATGAGGCAACGTAGGAAAGGGTGACAGCGGCAATCCCTATCTTCAGGAAGGCGCCATGACCACGAAGAAGAATGCCGAGAGGCGAGCCGGCGACCGGCTGGAGGCAACGCTCAGTCATCTTGACCCCGACGACATCGAGCTGCTCGCAAAACTGCACAACGCACCAGAGGATGTGGCTTCCGTGGTGCTCCAGGCCCAGCCATTCGGAACCCGTGCGGCTCTTGAGGCGTACAACATTGTCCAGATGGCGGGTAGATCGGGATCTCAGACGCTCGCGATCACGGATTTTGGCTGGCAGGTCATCCAGTCGGCATCCTTACTGTCTGCGCAGCCCGACCAGGTCCACACGCTGGCCGAACGTGAACGGCGGGCGTACGAGCGGCTGACTGAGCTGAGCACCGAGACGAGAGCGCCAAAGACTTCACGACGGACGGTGGCCTCGGCTGAGGCTTTGATCACACCGGCCGCGCTTGGGAGCGTGGCGAAGCGAAGTCGTGCCTTCGGCCGAAGAGTCCACGGGAGTGGTACCAGGGACCCCGCAAGGAAGGATCGCTCGCCGAACTGAGGTAAAAATCACGCGTAGACCCGCCATTTTTACCTCACCTCTGCCGGCCCTGTATTTTCTCGACGGGTGGCGCTTCTCATAGGCATGAACGGATCTCCGCCACCGGTTGCCAGCAACGGGCAGGTCGATAGGGCGGGCCCCGCCCTGAGGCAGCTTCGGGACGACCACGTGCTCGGTTACGGCGACGAGGCCAACGAAGCCACCCGAAGAAGGGCTGCATGGCGGCAGGTCATCCTGTCACGGGCACGGCGAGCCCGGCACGAACTCCTCTCCGCGTGGGCAGCGACGCCACCGGGACAAGGCCAGGATCGCTGGGGAGAGGAGCCCGCAGAGCTCATCCTCAAGGCCAAGGCGTCGGCCCTTCAACGTGTCTCTGCGTGGTCCTGGTTGGAGGGTTGTTACCAGGAGCAGGCGTGGCTCGCCCTGCACGAGGCCGATGCCCAGATCATCGAGGTGTTGCCGGCGGAGGAGTTGCTCGCTCGCGCCGACGGCATCCTGGAAAAAGCGCGCCGTGCGCTCGGCGGAGAGGACCCCCGGGTCCGGTGCATCCAATCGCTTTTGTGTGAGGCTGCGCCATCCGAGAGCAAACTGCGTCCACGGCTTGCTCACCTTACCCGGGCGACCTTCGACACCCTCGACGACAAGTATGCGCAGAGCCGTGGGTACCGCAATCGCTTGATCCGCCTGACCTCGCTTGCCTCGGCGGGGATCGCCCTTCCCATCATCGCGGGGAGGATGAGCCAGTTGAACTTCCACCTGGCGGATGCTCCGCCGCACGCCCGAAGCTCGAGACTGGTCGTGTTGATCATGCTGTTCGGGTCCGTGGGCGCACTCATCACAGCCATCCCACCTCTCGCCAAAGCCAACGGAGTGAGGAACCCCTTCAGTCTTCCCTTCTTTCAACTGCTCCTGAAGCTCGCAATGGGACCACTCTTCGCCATCGTGGGCGTGTTGATCCTGCAGAACCAGCTCATCAGCAGCCTCCAGGCCGCCAAAGACCTTGGGGGGCTCCTGGTCTGGGCAACCCTCTTCGGAGCAGCGCAGCAGAGCGTGACCCGCTTCATCGACAAGCGAGTGACGGGTCTCCTCGGCGAAGTGCCGGTAGCGGCCCCGCCGAGCAAGCCTGCGACAGCCAAACCGCTCGGTCAGCCGGTGCGCCGGGGGGCCGTAGCTTCCTGAAGGACCCCTCAACCAATCGGGGCACCGACCGGGTTCCGCAGCACGCCGATGCCCTCGATCTCGAGCTCGACGACGTCGCCGGGGGACAGCTCCCGATCGAGGTCGATCCCGCAACAGCCCCCCGGCGTGCCCGAACCGTAGACGTCGCCCGGGCAGATGTCCTCGGCGGCCGAGACGTGGGCGATCATGTCGCTCCAGCGCCAGCGCGCCTGGGAGGACCGGGCCCTCCCCCACTCCTCGCCATTGACCCGGCACACCATCTCGAGGTCGGGCTCGGTCCCGACCTCGTCCGCGGTGACGATGCAGGGGCCGAGGGCGTTGCAGAAGTCCTTGCCCTTGGCGGGCCCGAGCCAGGCCGACATCTCCTTCGCCTGGATATCGCGCGCCGAGAAGTCGTTGAATGCCGTGAAGCCGAAGATGTGGTCCCCGGCCCGCTCGGGCGGGACATCCCGGCCGGACCGCCCGACGACCATCGCCAGCTCCAGCTCGAAGTCGAGCCGTCGCGAGTAGACCGGCCACGGGCAGACCTCGCCGGGTCCGATCACCTGCCGGTGATTGCCCTTGTAATACACGGGGGCCTCGTACCAGTAGGCGGGCACCGGCGCCCCCCGCCGGTCCGCCGCCCGGCGCACGTGGTCCTCGAAGGCGAGGAAATCTCGCAGGGAGGCGAGCCGGTCCAGGGGGCACAGCCAGCGGAAGCCTTCGGCCTCGACGTCGACCCGGGCGTCGGGCGGGGCCGCTCGGGCCGACGCCTCGGCCATGGCCCACGCCGCCGGTCCCTCCTCGATCAGGAGGATGGTCGAGGTGAGCACCGCCTCGCCGGCCGGAGCGTTGTGGAGCGCCCGCCACGCCTGTCCGAGGTCGACCACCGGCCCGTCGCCGGCAGCCACGGCGAGCCGGGGACGGTTGCTCGTGGCCGCAGACCGGTACCGGTGGACGCGCATCCCACCTCGATGCTACTCGTCGAGGAGGCCCATCCCCCTCGCCCAGGAACACTCGTACTCGGGGAGTGCGACGGCCTCCGCCTCCGGGGACAGCGCCAGCGGTAGCCGGGCCTCCACCATGACGGCCACCTCGTCGGTGCGCTGCTTCGTCCTGGAGGCTTCGATGGCCGCCGGCTGGGGGCCGTGGTGCAGACCCTGGGGGTGCAGCGTCATGTACCCCTCGCCGATCCCGGCCCGCGAGAAGAAGTTGCCGGCGTGGTAGAAGAGCACCTCGTCGGCGTCGATGTTGGCGTGGTAGAAGGGCACCCGCAGGACATCGGGGTCCTCTTCGAGCGGCCGGGGGACGAACGAGCAGATCGCGAAGCCGTCGTTCACGAAGGTGGCGTTCGCCGACGGGGGCATGTGGTACCGGGGCGAGGTCACGGGCCGGTGGCTGAGGATGTTCAACCGGACCGGACACAGATCGCCCTGCCACCCGGCGACATCGAGGGGATGCCAGCGGTACCGCAGCGACGTGGAGGCGCCGTCGCGCTTGACCCGCACCTCGAAGGAGCCCTCCTCGTGGTGGGGATCCGGCTCGGGCACCTCCAGCATGCCGGGGTCGAACTGGGCATGGCGCCCCATGATCCCCCGGTCCGGCAGCCGGAACTCCCCGGTGCCCTCGATGACAAAGAAGAAACCGTCCTCCCCCGGATCCGGCACCAGGCGGTGGGTCGTCCCTTTGGGGACAACGAGGTAGTCCCCTGGCTCGTAGGCCAGCGGGCCGTAGTCGGTCTCGAGCACCCCCCGGCCACGGTGGACGAAGTAGCAGAGGTCACCGTCGGCGTCACGGAGGAACCAGGGCGCCGGCCTGGCTCGCCGGGAGAGGAAGAGCCGGACGTCGTCGTTGCCGGCAATCAGCTGCCAGGCGCCGGCCGCGTCGACAAGGTCCTCGGGCTTCATCTCGTTGACATCGAGGGCACGAGGCCGGAGCGGGCCGTCGATACCGACCCACGCGGTCGGCGGATGCAGCCGGTAGAGGTGCGAGGACCGGCCGAAGAAGGTCTCTCGCCCGTGCTCCTCCTCGTACGTGCCGTCGGGGACTGCCACGTGGGCCTGCCGAGCCACCTTGCCCTTTGACCACACAGCTTCCATCAGAGGTTCCCCCTCATCGCCTGCTCCCGCTCGATGGACTCGAACAGCGCCTTGAAGTTGCCGGCCCCAAACCCCTGTGAGCCGTGCCGCTCGATGACCTCCAGGAAGAAGGTCGGCCGGTCCTGCAGGGGCTTGGTGAAGATCTGCAACAGGTAGCCATCGTCATCCGCGTCAACGAGGATCCCGCGGTGGCGCAGCGCCTCGACCTCCTCGGCAACCTCCGGGACGCGGTCCCGGACCTCCTCGTAGTAGGCGTCCGGCACCCTGAGGAATTCGGCGCCCCCCGCTTGCATGGCCGCGACCGTTGCCACGATGTCGTCGGTGCGGAGCGCGATGTGCTGGACACCGGGCGACCCGTAGTACATCAGGTACTCCTCGATCTGCGACCGGCGCCGCCCGGTTGCCGGTTCATTGATGGGCAGCTTGATCTTGCCCACCCCGTCCCACAGCACCTTGGACATGAGCGCCGAGTACTCCGTCGATATCTCGCTGTCGGAGAAGTGGCGCATCTCGGCGAAGCCCATGACCCGCTCGTAGAACGACACCCACTCGTCCATGCGACCCAGCTCGACGTTGCCGACGACGTGGTCGATGAGCCGGATCCCCAGCGCAGCGATTCCGTCCGAGGCCACCGGCGTGAAGCCCGGCAGGAAGACCCCGGCGTAGTCCCGGCGGCCGACGAAGGTGTGGACCGTGTCGCCGTATGCGGCGATCGATGCGCG
>JAOPZY010000138.1 GCA_025963875.1 Actinomycetota bacterium | reverse complement strand
GGCCGCGCCGGTTTCTACGAGGCGACGGGTGCGTTTCGCGACATGGTGGTGACCCACCTGTTCCAGATCCTCGCGTTCATGGCCATGGAACCCCCGACCGCGCTGGAACCGCGAGCCATCAGCGAGGAGAAGAACAAGGTGTTTCGCTCCATGTTGCCGATCGACGTGCGCCAGGTTGTCCGTGGGCAGTACGACGGATACCGGAAGCTGCCGGGCGTGGCACCGGACTCCCAGACAGAGACGTTTGTGGCTCTGCGGTGCGAGATCGACAACTGGCGGTGGGCGGGCGTTCCGTTCTTTCTACGGACGGGGAAGCGGATGGCCGAAGGCGCACGCATCATCTCCATCGCGTTCCGGGAGCCCCCCAGGAGCATGTTCCATGCCAGCTCGGGCGTGGGAGCGCACGGACCGGACCACCTGACCTTCGATCTGGCCGACGCGTCCAAGCTCTCCCTGTCGTTCTACGGGAAGAGGCCCGGACCGGGCATGACCCTGGACAAACTGAGCCTCCAGTTCGCCCTCCACGACACCGGCAGAGATCTCGACGTCCTGGAGGCCTACGAACGGCTGATCCACGATGCGATGAGCGGAGACCGCACGCTGTTCACGGCGGCGGAGGGCATCGAGCGGCTCTGGGAGGTCTCGATGCCGTTACTGGAGGCCCCTCCCGAGGTCCAGATCTACCCGCCGGGTTCCTGGGGTCCCGACGCGATGCGCCACCTCATCGCACCGCACGCCTGGCGGCTGCCGTTCGAGCGTGCCTGGCGCCAGCCCCTCTGAAGCTAAGCGGAGACAGCCACCGCCAGCTTTTTAGGCTCCGCAAGAGCCCCGCAGCAGGTCTCGATCATGAGGCGGGTGACGACGTAAGGGTCCATGTTGGCGTTGGGGCGCCGGTCCTCGAGCCATCCCTTCTTCGCCTTCTCGACGGCCCAGGGGATGCGCACGGAGGCCCCCCGATCGGACGACCCGTAGTAGAACGTGTTCCAGTGGGCGGTCTCGTGCGCCCCGGTGAGGCGGTCCTCGATGCCGACACCGTAGTTCTTCACGTGCTTGAGCGGGTCCTTCCCGAGCGCCTCACAGGCCGTGATGATGGCGTCGTAGCTCTCTCGGGTGGCGATGGTGGAGAAGTTCGTGTGGGCACCGGCCCCGTTCCAGTCTCCCGGCACGGGCTTGGCGGCGAGGGTGACGTCCACGTCGAAGTCTTCGGCGATGCGGTAGAGAAGCCAGCGGCCCATCCAGATCTCGTCGGCAATGCGGGGCGCGGGAAGCACCCCGATCTGGAATTCCCACTGGGCCATCATCACCTCGGCGTTGGTGCCCTCGATCGAGAGCCCGGCATTGAGGCAGGCAATGGTGTGGGCCTCGATGATGTCGCGGCCGACCATCTTGCCCCCGCCGACCCCGCAGTAGTACGGACCCTGGGGCGCCGGATACCCGACCTCGGGCCATCCGAGAGGCCGGCCGTTCTGCATGAAGGTGTACTCCTGCTCGATGCCGAACATCGGCTCCTGATCCGCGTACTCCTCGGCGGCGGCGGCGCAGGCCGCCCGCGTGTTGGTGGCGTGGGGGCTGCCGTCCGGAAGCAGCACGTCACAGAGGACGAGGACGTTGTCCCCGTTGCGGATCGGGTCGGGGCAGACGAACACCGGCTCGAGGACGCAATCGGAGTTCTCGCCGGGGGCCTGGTTGGTGCTGGAGCCGTCGAAGCCCCACGTCTTGGGCTCCTTGCCGGAGTTGACGATTCGTGTTTTGCAACGCATCAGCGGGGTAGGTTCCGTCCCGTCGATCCAGATGTACTCGGCCTGGTAGCTCATCGTTTGCTCCTCCGATCGCTCGGTGAGCACCCCTTCTTGGCTACCAGGGCGTGCCCTTTGAGCGGCGAGCGTAACAGGTAGGTATTGCTGGCCAGTTGCCGGCTTGTTTCGCGCGTGTCACGCTCGCCGACGGGTCAGACGGATCACTCGGAGCACTCGGATCACCATTGACAATCTGCGCGGTCCGGAAGCACCATGCTCCATGGTCAAGTCCGCTGCGGGCAAGGACAGCAAGGGCAAGGCACGCGCGCCGGGGCGGATCGCCTCGGTCTCGGCTCTCTCCAACGGGGCCGATCCCATCGTTGTCACCTCCAAGTTCTACGACGCCGAACTCGGCCGCCTCCAGACCGAGCTCGTGAAGATGCAGGAGTGGATCGTCCACGAAGGCCTGCGGCTCTGCGTGCTGTTCGAGGGCCGCGACACGGCGGGCAAAGGCGGCACCATCAAGCGGATCATGGAGCGGCTCAATGCCCGCTACGCCCGGGTGGTCGCCCTCGGGACCCCGTCGGAGCGGGAGAAGAGCCAGTGGTACTTCCAGCGATACGTCCCGCATCTGCCCGCAGCTGGTGAGATCGTGCTGTTCGATCGGAGCTGGTACAACCGGGCCGGCGTCGAGCACGTCATGGGCTTTTGTACCCCCAGCGAATACGACGAATTCCTGCGCACGTGCCCGCAGATCGAGCGAGCCCTGGTCCACTCGGGCATCGTGCTCGTCAAGTACTGGATGTCGCTCAGTGACGAGGAACAGGAACGGCGCTTCCTCGAGCGTATCGACAACCCGGGCAAACGCTGGAAGCTGAGCCCCATGGACCTCCAGGCCCGGGCGCGCTGGGTGGACTACGCCGAGGCCAAAGACGAGATGTTTTCTTTCACGGACATCAAGGAGGCCCCCTGGTACGTGGTGGACGCCAACGACAAGAAATGCGCCCGTCTGAACCTGATCTCGCACCTGCTGAGCGTGGTTCCCTACCAGGAGATCCCCTACGAGGCCGTCGAGCTGCCTTCCCGCCAGGAACGCGCCTACAAACGACCACCAATTGACAGCCAGACCTGGATCCCGAAAGGCTACATCCGAAGGTAACTGCATGCGTAAGTACGTCATCATGGGGATCCAGGGCAGCGGCAAGGGAACGCAGGCGAAGTTGCTCGCGGACGATCTGAACCTCGAGCACATCAGCGTCGGCGATCTCTTCCGGTGGAACGTCCAGCATCGCACCAAGCTTGGTGCCCAGGTGAAGCGCATCATTGCGGCGGGCCACCTGGTTGACGACGACCTCGTCGAGTCCGTGGTGCGGCGCCGCCTTGACGACCACGACTGGAACTTCGGCTTCATTGTCGATGGGTTCCCGCGCAATGCCCGCCAGGCAGAGTTTTTCCTCGAGAGCTATGACATCGACGGCGTGATCGATCTGCATCTCCCCGACGAGGAGGTGGCGCGCCGGGTACTCGCCCGGCGGCTCTGCTCCCAGTGCGGTCTTGACTACAACCTCATTGCCCACCGGCCGGCGGTGGCGGATACCTGCGACGTCTGCGGGGGGCGGCTGATCGCTCGAGCCGACGACAACCCCGAGGCGCTCGCCGTGCGCCTGCAGGCGTACCACGAGCAGACGCGGCCGCTGATCGAGATCTTCCAGCGCAAGGAGTTCGTCGCAACGATCGACGCGACGCTTTCCGTCGCAGAGGTCCAAGCCGCCGTCCGCCAGCGCTTCGCCCTACCGCCCCTGTCTGCTCCTCAGGCGTAGGCGGCGTTTCGGCGTTCCGCGTCAATGACACCCACCACCATGAGTGGCGGTGCTGGGTCTTGGGCGCTCATGGGCGAGCTGCCGCAGGATCCCGACCCCGCTAGCGGCGGAGAGGTTTCGTAACTTTTCGTCGTCTGACGACAAATTCTTACGAAACCTCGGTTCCCCGGCCAGAGACGCGGTGCTGACGGCCCGCCTCGCCCGCGAGGCGCTCGGGACCGACTGGATCAAGCTCGAGGTCATCGGCGACGACCGCACCCTTCTGCCCGACGGCGCCGAGCTGGCGGGCGTTGACGACCGCATAGTCCCGGTAGTTCGGGGATTCGCAACCCCTACAACATCGCCATCATCGTGGACCGGGCGTCGGTCCCGGTGATCCTGACGCCGGCATCGGCACGGCCTCCGACGCAGCGGATGACCGTCTCCGCCCCTGCCGGAAACCCCCCGGGAAACTGGACAATTTGCCTCCACTGGTCCGTATTGAAACTCCGTGCGACCACGCAGAGTGAGCGCGACAAGCCCTACGCGTACGGCGCCTGATCAGCCAGCCTCATTGCCCGTGCGCGCTCTCCCTCCGTGACCGCCACGAGGGGGAGGGCCACCAGCATCGCGAGGAAGATCAACGTGTTCGACTCCCCCACCGCACGGGAGACGATCGGAATGTGGTCGGGTACTCCCAGGGCGCTCGCGACCTGAGGCACCGGGACGATCAGGAGGGCCAACACCACCAGGGCGGTGGCGACGCGGCCGGGCCGCACCGGGCTCGTTGCCCACGCCGCCAGAACGCCCAGCACCGGGACGACCCACACCGCGTGGTGCGGCCAGGAGACCGGGGAAATCAACACGGCGGTGAGCCCGACCAGGGCCACCGCCGCCACCTCGGCCCCAGCCTTGTGGGCGCACGCGGCCTGCCACAGCCCGAGTCCGGCCGCTCCGAGCACCAGCAAGGGCCAGATCTCCTTGGGCCCTCCGGCTCGCAGGAGCGCTCCGTAGAGCGACTCGTTGATAGGCGAGAGGGGGTTGCCGGGCCGGCTGGGATCGAAGACCAGGTGCAACCAGTACTCCTGGGATGGACGGGGCAACAGAGCTGCGGCGAGCAGGGTGCACCCGGCAGCGGTCCCGCCGGCACGCGCCGCGGCGGCCCATTGCCTGGTCGCAGCGAAGTAGAGGATGAACAGTCCCGGGGTGAGCTTCACCGCGGTGGCAATCCCCACCAACACCCCTCGCCCGCGCGTGACCCGGGTGCAGTCCACCAGACAGGCACATGCCAGCACGAGGTTGACCTGACCGTAGTGCAGCGTCTGGCCGACCGGGACCGTCCAAACGAGCAGCGCCGCGGCCACCCCGAGAAGGGCGGGATGCCCCCAGCCAGCGCGCCACAGGGAGGGCCGCACGAGCCACCAGGCCAGGGCGGCCACGAGGGCCAGGCTGAACGACGTCCACACCCACAGGGAAAGGTGCGGCGGCGCCAGGGCGAGGGGCACCAGCGCGATGGCGGCGAAGGGAGGGTAGGTGAAGGGCAGGGGGACGCGGAGGTGTTCGGTGAAGTTCCTGGCATACGGGTCGCCGAGATGCAGCGCCAGGCTGCTGGCCTTCCGGTAGATCAGGAAATCCCCCGGAACAAGGCCCGAGCGGAAATTCAGGTAGAGAAAAGGCGCGGCAAGCACCAGGAACACCGCCAGCATCAGCACAAGCTCACCGCCCGATGCTGGAGGAGGGGCCAACGCGGGGGGAGCCGCGCGGTGCTGGATCCTGGCCATGCCCCGACGTTAGTCGTTTTTCGCGCGCATTCGCGCGCTCTGCTCCTTACCTTCCGGTGACCGCCGCCGGGAGGGCTTGGATTCCTTCCTCGGCTTCTCCTTCTCGGCCTCGACGCTGGCCCGGAGCGCCTCCAGGAGGTCCCGGACCTGGCCGGACGGGGCGGCGGTGGCGGCCACGACCTCCTCGCCCTCGACCTTGGCCTGCGCCAGCTCCTCCAACCGCCGCCGGTGTCCGTCGACGAACTGCGCCGGGTCGAACCGCTCGGTGAGGAGCTCGGTGAGGTTCCCGGCCAGCGCCACCTCCTGCTTGCGCAGCTCCACCGGCTTCGCCAGGACATCGAACTCCGGCGTACGGATCTCGTCCGGCCAGTACATGGTCTCCAGGAGGAAGGTCCCGCCACGGGCCCGGAGAACGGCAAGGTGCTCCTTCCGGAACAGGACGACCCTGGCGATGGCGATCCGGCCGGACTGGCCCAGGGTCTGCTCGAGCAGCCGGTAGGCCTTCAGCCCCGTGGGCTCGGGGATCACGTAGTAGGAACGCTGGAAGTAGATCGGGTCGATCTCCTGCAGGGACACGAAGCTGACGATGTCGATCGCCTTGAAGGTCTCCACGGGAAGGCGCTGGAGCTCCTCCTCGGTGAAGCTCACGTGACGGTCCTTCTCGAACTCGTATCCCTTGACGATGTCGTGGAACGGCACCTCCTCGCCGCAGACCGAGCAGACCCTCCGGTAGCGGATGCGGCCCTGGTCGGCGGCGTGGAGCTGGTGGAAACGCATGCCCCGCTCCTGGACCGCGACGTAGAGGCGGACGGGGATGCTCACCAGCCCGAAGGAGATGGCCCCTCTCCACACCGACTGCATCAGCGGCCGAGCTCCCAGTCGGGCCAGGGCCCCACGTCGGGCTCGCCGTCCAGGATCCAGAAGCGGTCGCAGGTCTCGCAGCGAACCACGCCGCCCAGCACGAGCTCCTGCTCGTCGGGCACGATGACCCGGACGACCTTTCGATCTCGGACGTGGGCGAATACCGGCGTCCTGTATGCGATGCACAGCTCGGTCGAACCGCACTCGCACTGCAGCATGTCGACGCATTCCTGGGATCCTTGACTCATGAGCCTTCCTCCCGTCCCGGTCCCGCCGACGCCCACGGCACAGCCTGCCGGGAGCCTCTTCAGCGGGGTGCTCGATTGCGACCTCCCCTGTGGAGACCCCCTCATCCGGTAGTCGAGTGGACGCGTTCGTCTGAAACCCCCTCCTTGAACCCCGGGCACGCCGGAATACTCGTGGGTTTCAGAACCGACGGAGCCGTCGACATATGGGCGAGTCGTTCGCGTATAAAGGAGCAATGGTTCAGGGTCTCGAGAGCCTGCTCTCGAATGTCGCGGCGGGCAGCACCAACTGGCCGGAGGTTTACGAGTGCCTGAGGAGCCCACTCTGGTACGCGGCCGCCCGGGGAGCCCGGCGGGTGGGCGTACGGGACCGGGACGCGATCGCGGAGGCGGTGCAGCAGGCCTTCACGGAGTTCATGGCGCTCGATTTCGCCAAGGTGGCGTCGCCGGACAGCATCGCCAGGACGATCGCCTACCGGCGGGGACTGGACCGGGGGATCGCGGCGAGGCGGCAATGGAAGAAGGAAACCGCCATGGCGACGCTGCCGGCGGACCTGCTGCGTGCCGAACCCGGGCAGGCGCCTGGCTACGCCGAGAGTGCCGAGGAGGAGTATTTCTCCGTCGAGGAGCTCCGACGCCAGGAGGAGCGGTGGCGCCGCGCGAGGGATTGCCTCCAACGGCTCACCGGACGGCAGCGCCGGGTGGTCCACGAGAGCGTCATGAAGCGCCGCACGCTGACCGAGATCGGCAACGACCTCGGCATCTCGCACACGGCCGTTCGCAAGCACCGCCAGAAGGGCCTCGAGGCGCTGCGGCAGTGCGTCGAGCGTGAGCAGTCCGAGGAGGGTTCGGCTCTGGTGACCGGAGAGGAGGAGCGACAATGAGCGAGCAGCGGGGCAATCACCCCGACGACATGGTCGATGCCTATCTTCGGCACGTGTTGGAGGGAGGGGAAGCCCCCGACCTTGCGGGAGTGGACGAGCAGGAGCGTGCGGAACTCCAGCGGACCTTCACGCTGCTCGACGCCATCGCCGGCATCGACGCCGACCTCGTCCCCCCCCTCGAGGACGACCCGGTGGCCAGGGCGTTGGGCTTCATGCCGGTCGAGGCCGCGGCCCCCGCTGTGGCCGCGCGGCGGGAGGATGCCCGGCGCCGGATCACCCGTGACATCCAGCGCATGAACCGGGGCGCGGTCGTGCTGACCGACGAGGAGGCGGCGGAGCTGCCCGATGCCCCCTCCGACCTGCTCGTACGGGTCGCAGGGGTGAGGATCCGCGCCATGATCGTCGGCCCCGACGAGCTCTCTCATCCCGGGGAGCTGCTCCGGGAAGCCGACCGGCTTTTCTATCGGTTCCCCGAGACCGCTGCCGTCGCGCTCGTCGCCGACGATGACGACCTCTCCTGCCTGTTGGTGGAGGCCCAGGACTGCCGGCCGGCGGTCGAGACCCCGACCGGACTGCGGATCGGCCCCCGGCCCCGCCGCCCCAGGCTTCCGCTCGTGGCCGCCCTGGCGAGCTATCTGGACGAGATCGAGCCGGTCTGGGAAGAGCCCGGGACGATCATCCACGCAGAGAGCGACTTCGACGTGGCGGTGCTGGCTGCCGAGACGGCCACCGCAGTGGTCCGGCGTCTGAAGGACGAGGCGTCGCGGGCCCGGATCCCCGCCAAGGCGTTCGCCTTCGCCGCGCTCGGCGAGGAAGAGGTCGAGGAGCTGGCCAAGCTCGTGATGGACGTTGCCCGGGGGCACCTCGCCGCGGACGATATCGGCGAGCGCATCAGCCAGATCACCACGGAGGCGGCATGATCCGGCGGCTGAGCCTCACCAACTGGCGGGCCTACGACCGGCTTGACCTCACCTTCGAAGAAGGCGTCACCTTCCTCGTCGCTGCCAACGGCGTCGGCAAGTCCTCCATCGTGATGGGTGCCGCCTGGGGGCTGCTCGGGGAGGCGTCGAACGTCGACGCGGCGTCCAGCGTCCGTGGCGACGCCGACCACGCGTCCGTCCAGCTCGAGGTGGAGCTGCCCGACGGCAAGCGGCTCGAGATCGAACGCAGCGTCACGGCCCGCGGCAGGACGAGCAGCGAGATCCTCCTCGACGGCGAACCGGTGACCGATCTCCCGGCGATCCTCCAGGAGGAGTTCGCCATCGACCCCTCGATCCTGGGGCGACTCGCCTTCATGACCGACGGCAGCCACATCGCCAGCGGGAAGGAGTTCCAGCTCCGCGACCACCTGTTCCGGGTCTTCGGCGTCTCCGCCCTGCTCGACGCCGCAGAGACGGCCGCCCGGGGGGCGAAGGAGGCGCGGCAGGCCAGGGAGCTCGTCCGCAGCATCGAAAAAAAGCAGGCCCAGGACCGCTCCGCGATCGGCCGGACGGTCGAGGGCATCGACGAGCAGCTGGCCGGGCTGAACGAGGCGAGGTCCACGCTGGAGGAGCTGGCCTCCGAGGCAGCCTCCATCCGCCAGGCAGCGCAGAGGTGGGCGGATCACCGGCGGGCCGTCGCCCAGCGGGAGGTCCAGATCGAGGAGCTGCTGTCGAGAGCCGAGGATCTCGGCCAGGTCGAGGTGCGCGAGGCCCTTACCCGCCTCGGCACGCTGGAGGAGGAGATCCAGCACCGGTTGGAGGCGGTCAGGCAGGAGGCTGCGGGCCATCAGGCACGGGGCTCCGCGGAGCTGGCCACGATCGAACGGCTTCGGGAGGCCGGCGCCATCTGCCCGACCTGCCTCCGCCCGATCACGCCCGGCGAGGCCTCCCACGCCATCCACGAGCACGAAGAGGCCCTTGCCACGGCAAGCGGGCAGGCCTCCGAGGTGCGGCGACTGGCGGCTGAGCTCGAGGACCGCCTCGCAGCGGTCCGCCGCCTCCTCAGCGATCTGCGCTCGGTGCCCGGCGCCCCTCCCGTTCCCGACGCACCGGTGCTGGATCTGGACGAGGCCGACCTGCGCCATCGGCGGGCGGCCGCCAGGCTGCGGGAGAACGACCAGAGGATCGCCGAGCTCGGGGGCCGGCGCGCCCAGCTCGTGGAGCAGCTCCGGAGCGTGGAGGAGGCGGAGGGCGCCGAGGCGGCGCAGCTCGCGGCCTACCGTCGTGAGGCGATCACGCAGGCCGCGGCCGAGGTCCTGCAGGAGACCGCGGACAGGATGATCCGTGAGCGGATCGATCCGCTCACCCGTGAGGTGGCCTGGCGATGGAAGCGGCTCTTCGGGACCGGCGA
>JAOPZY010000137.1 GCA_025963875.1 Actinomycetota bacterium | reverse complement strand
GTTCGGGGTGGAGTCCACGGTGAACAAGCCGCTGCACGACCCAGTCGGTTCGAATGCCGCGCAGTTTCCATTGAGCGTGGCGACCACCGACTCGTCGTGGGCGACGACCTCCCGATTGGGCGAGGTTGCAGGGCTGGTGCCCATGGTTGCGGTCGGTGTGCCGACTGCAATAGTTGGATTAACGGGGCTAGCAGACGAAGCCGAACTTGAGGGGGGGCTTGACGAGGGTGCAGAGCGGGTGGCCGTGTGCCCAGACCTGCTAGCGCATGCCGCAAGAATGATCGCGAGAACCGCCAGACCCGCCGCTCCCAACGATCTCGGTACGCTAATCATGCCGTCGCTCCGACCGCAGTTCGCATTAATAGCTTGGGCTGGAAGGTTGCCTGATCCTGAAAGCCGATCCTCGCCAACCCGATACTTCTGACACTATCGGTTTCCGCCATCGACAGTGGGTCGCCATCGGGGCATGCAACAGGGCGGCGGTGAGTGCGGATGAGATGGCCATGGAGAGCAGATGGAATCGGGCAACCCTTGAATCTCCACATGGTCTCCACTCGGACGCGAGGTGGTCTTCGCAGCGGTCGGCTCCCCTGCATGAGAGAGAAGGGACTCCTGGAGGAGGGGTGGGCACAATGATGTGGCTGGAGGTGATCACCGCAGCGATCTGGGTCCTGTTCGCGACGGGCCTTGTCTGGCTCCTCCACCGCCTGCGGGCGGGCCCGTATCAGGTGCCGACCCACGGGCCTCGGTGCGCAACAACGACGCGAAGGAGACGCAATGGGAACAACGATCCTCGTGGTCGAGGACGAGGTGAAGATCCGGGAGCTTCTTCGCTCCTACTTCGAGCGGGAGGGTTTCGACGTCGTCTCCACCGGCTCGGGGGCCGATGCGATCGGCCTGGCCCAGACCGCGGCTCCCGACCTTGTGATCCTTGATCTGCGGCTCCCCGACGTCCGGGGCGAGTCGGTTGCCTCGGAGATCCGCCGCTTCTCCGGGGTCCCCGTCCTGATGTTGACCGCGAAGGCGGCGGAGCAGGATCGCATCCACGGCCTGGAGCTGGGGGCTGACGACTACGTCACGAAACCCTTCAGCCCCCGCGAGTTGGTCCTCCGGGCGAAGGCCATCCTCCGCAGGGGACAGTCGGCCGGCGCCGGGGGCGGGCCGGCGTTATTCGGAGGCGGCGAGGTGGTCATCGACGAGGAGCGGCGGGTCGTGTCGGTGCGGGGTGAACCCGTCGAGTTGACTCCCACCGAGTGGGGTGTCCTGGTTGCCCTCACCCGCACGCCGGGACGCGTCTACTCACGCTACGAGCTGATCAATCGAGTGCGGGGCTACGAGTTTGAGGGCTACGAGCGCACGATCGACTCCCATGTGAAGAACCTCCGGCGCAAGATTGAACGCGACCCCCGCAATCCCAGGGTGATCGAGACCGTCCTCGGGGTGGGATATCGGCTCGGCCTCCCGCCGGATGCCTGACCCTCCCGAGGGAGCTCCTGGCGATGGTGACGCCCTCCGCAACGACCTCGACCGGTCTTCCCGCTCAAGGGTGGTGGGGCCGCTCACGGCCCGCCTGGCGCTCGCCTTTCTCGCCGTCGCACTCGGAGCCCTGGCGCTCTTCAGCATATTGGTGCTCGTGGCGACCGCTCGGGAGGTCGCCGGCCTGGCGCGCCGGCAGCAGGATCAGACAGCTGCCGACATCGTCCAGGCCGCCGGAGTCGCCTACGCCACCGCCGAAAGGAATGGGGTTGGCTGGGATGGCGCCCACCTCGAGACGCTCCACGCCCTCGCCCACCTCGGCGGCGGCGAGGTCGTCGTGCTCGACGAATCGGGAAGGATCGTCGAAGGCTCCCCCCCGAAGAAGAGCCCGGGTCGTATCGTGCAGCGAGACGTCGTTGTGGGCGGCCGGCGGGTCGGCAGCGTGCTCGCTGCTTTCTCCAGAGGAGGACTTCCGGGGGCAGACCGCCACCTCCGCAACGCCCTCATCGAGACGGTCGCGGTGGGGGCGGGCGCGGCGGCGCTGCTGGCCCTCAGCGCGGCGATCGCCGTGTCCCGGCGGATCACCCGGCCGGTCGTGGCGTTGACCGAGACGGTGCGTGCGGTCGAGAGTGGCGACAAGAGCGCCCGCGTGGGAGACATCCGGGCGCCGGGTGAGCTGGGGGCGCTCGCCGGCGCCTTCGACCGCATGGCTGATGCTCTGGCATTGGAGGACTCGCTGCGGCGGATTCAGGTCGCTGACGTGGCGCATGAGCTCCGGACCCCTCTCACCGTCCTGCAGGCAACCCTGGAGGCTATGGCAGATGGTGTCGTGGCGGCGGGTCCCGGCCAGCTTGCCTCCGTCCACGACGAGGTCCTGCGCCTCATCAAGATCGTCGAGGACCTCGAGACACTGGCCGCGGCCGATGCGACGGGACTCGTTCTTGAGCCTGGCCCGGTGGACCTGGCCAACGTCGCCGCCCGGGCTCTCGCCATGCTGCGCCCCCGTTACGAAGCAGCGGATCTCAGCCTGGAGGCAAGGCTGACTCCGGTGACGGTTCTCGGAGATGCCGACCGGCTCCACCAGGTCGTCACGAACTTGTTGACCAATGCCCTGAAATTCACGCCCGCCGGCGGGCGTGTGGAGATCGAGACCGGTCCCGGCGAGGACCCGGACGGTAGCAGCGCCTACCTCTCCGTCGCCGATTCCGGTGCCGGTATCCCCCCCGACGAGCTGCCGCACGTCTTCGATCGCTTCTGGAGGGGCTCGCAGGCCGTCAGGGTCGCGGGCAGCGGAATCGGGCTCACCGTCGTGCAGCGCCTCGTCGAGGCCCACAAAGGCACCGTCAGCATCGAAAGCCGCTCCGGTGAAGGCACGACGGTGATGCTCACCTTCCGCGTGGCTCCTCCCGCACCTCCACAGGCGGACTGACTCCGTCCGAGGACGGCCGAAACTGCCCCGGCGGGCCTCCGACCTTCTCCACGTTTCCTCCATCTCGGCTTCACGCCCCCTGCATCGGTCCAAGCTTCCATACCGGTTGAAATGCTTGCTACGCCGAACTTTTCCAGGTCTACCGAATCCGGGCTGCCTGCGCAGCCTGCATCGGGGCTCCCTGCGCAGCCTGCCAGGGCGCGGTGGGAGTTCCCCGCAGCCCTTCGCGGCTCGTGCCCGGCGGCCTTGGTGCCTCGTCCGCTCGCCGGCGTTGCCGCTGGAGCGGCGAGCCGCTCGTGAATCGCCCCACGCACCGGCGCACGCTGGGTGCAGACGCGCTCGCCTCTGTTGTCGTGTTCCTCGTCGCCCTCCCTCTCTGCCTCGGGATTGCCCTTGCCTCGGGGGTGCCGCCGGCGCTCGGCCTGGTGACCGGGATCGTCGGTGGTCTACTGGTCGGCGCCATTCAGGGCACGCCGTTCTCGGTAAGCGGCCCGGCGGCCGGTCTGACGGTCATCGTCCTCGAGCTCGTCCAGCAGCACGGCCTGGCCTTCCTGTCGATGGTGGTCCTGGTTGCCGGGTTGCTCCAGGTAGCCGCCGGTGTGCTCAGGGCCGGACGCTGGTTCCGGGCGGTGCCCCCGGCAGTCGTGCACGGGATGCTGGCCGGGATCGGCCTCCTCATCGCCGCCGGGCAGGCGCACACCCTGCTCGGGGATCGGGCTCGGGGACATGGCATGATCGACCTGCTCACGCTGCCCGCGGCGCTGCTTCGGGCCATCGACCCCGGCGGATCGCCGGCCCGGATCGGATCCGCCCTGATCGGGGCCCTGACGATCGTGTTCCTGCTGTCGTGGCCCCGGTTGGCTCCCCGACGGCTGAGGATCCTCCCCGCGGCGCTCGTGGCCGTGCTCGCCGCGACGGGCGTCGCCACGTTCTTTCGGTTGGCGGTGGCCCATGTCGAGATTCCCGCCAGCATGCTCTCCGCCGTCGCGCTGCCAAGCTTCAGCACCCTGGACCTTCTCCGGTCCGGGACGCTGTGGGTCGCGGCTGTCCAAGTAGCGCTGGTGGCGAGCGCGGAGACGCTTCTGTGCGCGATCGCGCTCGACCGGATGCATTCGGGTCCCCGGACCAACCCCAACCGCGAGCTCGTCGCTCAGGGCATCGGCAACACCGCCTGTGGGCTTCTCGGGGCTCTGCCGATGACAGCCGTGATCGTCCGTTCCACCGCCAACATTCGGGCCGGAGCCCGCAGCCGGGCTTCGACCATGTTCCACGGGGCCTGGTTGCTCCTGCTGGCGGCACTGGCCCCGTACCTCCTCCGGCTCGTGCCGGTGGCCAGCCTGGCCGCAGTCCTCGTCGTCGTCGGCTGCCGGCTCATGAACCGGCGGGCGCTCGCCGAGCTCGCCCGCATCGGGCCAGCGGAGGTGGTGATCTACGCCGTCACCATGGCCGGTGTCGTGACCACCGATCTCCTCAAGGGTGTCCTCGCCGGGCTGGCCGCGGCCGCCCTCGTCCTCTTTCATCGCCTCACCCACCTGTGGGTCGACGTGGAGCGCGAGACCTCCTCCGGGCGCACCATCGTCAACTTGCATGGCTCCGCTACTTTCATGCGGCTTCCCAAGCTCGTGGAGGCGCTCGAAGGGGTCCCGCCCGAACAGGAGGTGCAGGTCCGGCTCGAGGGCCTCACGCATGTCGACCATGCCGCGCTGGAGGTCATCGCCACGTGGGAACGGGTGCAGCGGGGCCGCGGGAGGGTGGTCGTGATCGACATCGGCGAGGGTCCGGCGACGTCGGCGACGGTCCGGCGATGGTCGGCCGAGCGGGACCTGGCCAGTGAAGCCCGTCGATGAGTTGGTGAGCCATGCGGAGGCCACCTGCAGCCCACTGCAGCGATCCGTCGCTCCAGACCTCAGACAGAGTCCCAAGCTTCCCTGGCTCCCGCACCCATGATGCGTACCGGGAACTCGGACAGCTCCGCCCTGCCCGGATCCCCTGCGCCGCCTGCGCTCGAGGCACCTGATCCGGCCGGATCGAAGGCGCGAGTCCCGCACGGCCTCGAGTACGCCGCCCAGCTCGCCTGGCGCCTCCTGGTCACGGCAGCGGCGATCGCCCTGGTGGGTTTCGTTGCCTACCGGCTCCGCACCATCGTCGTGGCCGGAGCGGTGGCTCTCCTCCTGACCTCGGTTCTGGCCCCGGCGGCCGGGTGGCTGCGGGCCCATCGCTGGCCACCCCTCCTGGCGACCTGGGCCGTGCTCCTGGCCGCTGCCGGCCTTGCCGCCGTGGGCGCCTCAACGGCACTCCCGCAGGTCGTCGGTTACATCGGTCAGGTCGGGACCCAGCTCCAGGTGGCGGCTCGACAGCTTCAGCAATGGCTCGTCGAAGGTCCCTTCGACATCTCCCCGGGCCAGCTCGACCGCTACCTCGGCATGCTGCGCGACGGGATCGGGGCCAGCGCCTCCACTCTCGCCTTGCGGGTGCTGAGCGGGGCATCGCTCGCCTTCGAGGTGGTCGTCGGAGGGCTGCTCGCACTCGTCCTGACGTTCTTCTTCTTGAAGGACGGGGACGTCATCTCCTCCTGGGGCCTCGCACTGGTCCCTCATGGCCGGCGGGAGCTCGCCGCCAGGATGGGGCGGCGAGCCTTCGCCACCATCGGGTCCTACGTGCGCGGCAGCGCGCTCCTCGGGTTGGCGGAAGGAGCGACGATCGGGATCGGGCTGACGGTCATCGGTGTCCCTCTCGCCGTTCCGCTGGCCATCCTGGCCTTCCTCGGGGCCTTCCTCCCCCTGGTGGGCTCTCTGGCGTCGGGGACGATCGCCGCCCTGGTGGCCCTCGTCAACGGAGGGCCGGTCGACGCGCTACTCGTCGCCGTCCTGGTTGCGGCCGTCAACCAGGCCGACGCCCATGTTCTTCAACCTCTCGTCATGGGGAGGGTCCTGCGACTCCACCCGCTGGCGATCGTCCTCGCCCTCGCGGCGGGAACTGCCGTGGCCGGTCTCTTGGGGGCCTTCCTGGCGGTTCCCTTCACTGCCGTCGCCGCGGCCATGGTCGACGAGATCCGCTCCACGGCCCGGGCCCTCAGTGGCAGAGGGCGCGGGCGCTCCGGCATGCCGGAGGGAGGCGACCACCGAGCCGCCGATCAGGGCGGCGATCACCGTCAGTGACGCCCAGATCGGGACTCGGTACAGGTCGGTGAGGATCATCTTGGCTCCAACGAACACGAGCACGGCGGCGAGACCGATCTTGAGGTAGGCAAAGCGTCCGATCGTGTGAGCGAAGAGGAAGTAGAGCGCTCGTAGGCCCAGGACGGCGAAGGCGTTGGACGTAAAGACCAGAAACGTGTTGGTCGTGACCGCGAAGACGGCCGGGATCGAGTCCAGCGCGAAGAGCAGGTCGGTCGTCTCGACAACGATGAGGGCGGCCAGCAGGGGCGTTGCGAGGCGGCGGCCGGCCCGTCGCACGACGAAGCGCTGGCCCTCATAGTCCTCCGTCACCGGCACAACCCGGCGCAGCAGCTTCAAGACGGCGTTCCGCTCGGGGTGGACCGAGGCGCCCCCGTGCCGCGCCATCCTCACCCCTGTGAAGAGGAGCGCAGCGCCGAACAGGTAGATGGTCCAATGGAAGGACTCGATGAGGGCAGCGCCACCGACGATGAACAGGGCACGGAGCACGAGCGCCCCCAGCACGCCCCAGAACAGGACCCGGTGCTGGTAGGACAGCGGTACCCGGAAATAGCCGAAGAGCAGGGCGAACACGAAGATGTTGTCGACCGAGAGGCTCTTTTCGATCAGGTAGCCGCCAAGGTACTCGCCGGCAGCGACGCCGCCGAGTCTTACCCAGACGAGCGCCCCGAAGGCCAGTCCCAGGGCAATCCACACCGCGCTCCAGCGGGCGGCTTCGCCGACGGTCACCTCGTGAGCATTTCGGTGAAGGGCCAGGTCGACGGCGAGCATGCCAAGGACGAAGGCGACGACCCCCGCCCAGACCCACCACTCGACCATCAGGAGGCTCTACTTCGGATCGGAAGCCCGCGCCGTGCGGGATGAGCTTCAGTGCGCGGGCGACTCGGCTTCGGTGCCAGGCATGGGGCTGCGAGCACGAGGATAGGTCGCTCCTTCGTTTGGGGACGCTCGAGCGACTCAGTGAACCGGACCGCTGCGCACGGGGTGCGAAGGTGGGATGGAGACCGGATGGAGAGCAAGGTTCGCGGGCGGAGGTGTGGTGCGCTCGCC
>JAOPZY010000108.1 GCA_025963875.1 Actinomycetota bacterium | reverse complement strand
AGATGGGACAGACGACCAGGGATGCGCAATGGAGGGAAGCGAAGAAGCGATGCCGGCTCTCCGGCGACGCCCTCGCGATGGCCAAGGAGATGGGCCTGAACCCGCGGTCCCTGATCAAGAACATCCCGTCGCCGCGTCAGCCCTGGAAGCAGCCAGTGGAAGCCTGGGTCAGAGAGATGTACGCCAAGAGGGCAGGACGGAGTGCAAAGCGTGGCAACAATCCAGGCAAGCTGACGCGCCCGGGAGAGGCGTCGAGCAGAACGTCAGACGTCCTGGCGGATCTCACACCCGAGGCGCCGCCGGTGGCGGATGCTCAGACCTGGGCGGCCCGCGCCTATCCGATCGACGCCAACATCGCCTCGTTCGTGGATGCAATGAACCGCTTTGCAGGCCTGCGGACCTTCTCCTCGTGCGGCGGCCATCAACCCCCGCTGTCCATCAGTCAAGCGCCCGAAGGACACTTTTGGGTTTGCTTCGATATCGATCCGGAAGCCGGCGGATGGCAGTCGCTGCAGAACCTCGCATACGTGGTGGCCGATCTCGAAGAGGTGACCATCAAGATCTGGCTGGCAGGCGACACACCGGAGACCATCGCCTTCGAACTGTCGGGGATCGGCGATCCTGCAAACCTGGCAGTCCTCATCGAAGCGTCAAGGCTGATCCCAACGGATCCGGATTCTCCGCTACGCGACAATCCGGCCTTCACCGTCCCTGACTATTGACCTTTGCCCTCTGTCAGAAGGAACGCCGGCAAGCGGTTCCTCGCCGATCGCCGGTGACCCGACGTTCTTTTCGTCAAGAAGTCGACGTGCGCAGGCCATCGCGAAATTCTACTGAGGGGGGCCTCCGAGGTTGTGCGCGGCCCGTTTTCCGCCCGAATTGCTCCGTTTCCGACCAGCCCTGGTCCGAAGTTGGGAGCGAATCGCGCGTATGCGCGCGCTAGGCTCCCAACCTCCTCCTCCGCCGCCCCTGGGTGGCGCGGAGTTCCGGACAAGCGCTACCTCGGGTCGCCATTTTGCGACAGCCGGGGGAGTCTTCGAGAAAGGAGTCGCCGGGACGGCCGCCGGCAGGTTACGAGAACGGCCCGGGATAGCCCTGGCCGCCACCGGCCTGGCGGACCGCGCAGTGCAGGCCGGATGCTCCGGCCAGTCGCTCATCCGCGGTGACGAACTCGACCCCGAGCCACTCGGCGAGCGCGACATACCAGGCGTCGTAGACCGTCACGTCGTCCCGCAGTTCCCACACCCGATAAGCAAACGGCTCGAACGGGTACTGGATCGTCCTCACCGTACGGATCTGCTCGAGCGCTGTCGCCGCGCGAAGTGTGCTGAGAGAGCCGCCCCGGACAAGACCTCGCAGCGCGGAGGTGGCTTCGGCCGCGAAGAAGGCTGGCACCTCCAGCACGCTCCGGCCCCGCAGCTCGGCCCTGGCCAGCTCACCCGGCCGGCCCGCACCGACCAGGGCGTCAACAAAGACGCTCGCGTCCACGACCGCCACCGCAGGATCCTTCAGCGTGCGTCGCGGTCAGCACGTACAACGTCGGCCGAGGACGCGGCGGCGAATCCCTCGCGACCTTCGACTCGCATCCGAGCCTCGACTTCGTCGATCAGCTCGGCAGACGAACGAAGGCCGGCGTTGTGCACGAGCTCGGCCAGGAGGTATTCCTGCAGGCTCATCCCGGCCGCCGCAGCCCGCGTCTGATAGACGCGGCGGACAGCCTCGGGAACGTTGCGGATGTGGATGGTCGCCATGACGCCAACATAGCGCCGTAGCGCCGAAACGCCACACGCCAGGAGCTGTCGGACCGGCCCACCCGTTTTTCGCGATGTTGCGGAACGTCCGTCGAGAATACAGAATGATAATTCCATGAGTGTAGTTCTACCGTTCCCAGCCACAGGCCCCACCCGCGGGGACGGTCTGGCATCGCTGCCTGACTCGTACCTTCCACTGCTCAGCCGACTCGAGACGGCGCCGCCCATCGAGGAGGCAGAATCCCGGCTCGTCGACCGGGCGCTGGGGCTGTGGTCCCGGCCGGGCTTCGAAACCTTTGTCTCGCTGCCCGAATTGCGCTTCGAGCCCTTCGACTTCCAGCTCAACGCCGCTGCCGCGGTGCTCCGCCGGATGCGGGGCCGGGCCATCCTGGCCGACGAGGTCGGACTCGGCAAGACCATCGAGGCCTGTCTCATCCTGGCGGAGCTGCGCCTGCGTCGCGTCGCGAGGCGGATCCTGATCCTCGTCCCACCGGGCCTCGTCCAGCAATGGCGTGAGGAGTTGGAGCGCAAATTCGGCCTTCCTTCCGAAGTCCTCACGGCCACTGGCATCCCCGACCATGCGCGGGGAGACGACCCACCGGTGCTCATCGCCTCCCTCGCCTCCGCACGGCGGCCCCCGCTCAGGGAGGAGCTCACGGCGGCGAAGTGGGATCTGCTCATCGTCGACGAGGCTCACCGGGTGAAGAACCCTCGCAGCGCGACCGGCCGGGCCGTCCGCGCCATCAGCGCAAGGCACCTCCTGCTGCTCACGGCCACCCCGGTGGAAAACCGGTTGGAGGATCTGTTCCAGCTCGCGAGCCTCGTCTCGCCGGGGTTGCTCGGCAACCAGCGCGAGTTCCGCTCCCGGCACGGCTCCAACGGGGGGGAGCCTCGCAACCTCGCCGCCCTACGCTCCGCCATGCGCGATGTGATGGTCCGGCACCGGCGCAGCGAAGTGGCCCTCATGCTCCCCCGGCGCCTCGCACGGACCATCCCGGTCAAGGCGGGGGCCGACGAGACGGCCCTCTACCAGGCGGTATCGGAGCGGGTGCGCCGGGAGGGGCGGGAGGCGTCCCCGTCGCGGGCCATGGCGCTCCTGGCGCTCCAGCGCATGGCCGGGTCGAGCCCTGCCGTCATGGAGCCGATTCTCACCAAGGTGGGCTGGAGCGATCTCGCAGAACGGGCGACGCGGCTCGGGCCGACCGCCAAGGCCCTCGCATTGATGGAGACCCTGCGCCGCCACGAAGCCCAGTCGGAGAAGGTGGTGGTCTTCACCGCCTTTCGCCAGACCCTCGACTACCTCGCGCGCCTGGCCTCCGACGCCGGGCTGCGGGCGGTCATCTACCACGGTGGACTCAGCCGCCACGCAAAAGAGCAGGCCATCGCCGATTTCCGGGAGGACGCCCCCATCCTGCTCACGACCGAGGCGGCCGGGGAGGGGCGCAACCTGCAGTTCTGCCACGTCATGGTCAACTTCGATCTTCCGTGGAACCCGATGCAGATCGAGCAACGCCTGGGGCGGATCCACCGTATCGGCCAGACGAGCGATGTCCTGCTCATCAACCTCGTGGCCCGGGGAACGGTCGAGGAACGGATCCTCGAGCTCCTCGAGGCCAAGATCAACCTGTTCGAGCTCGTGGTGGGCGAGCTCGACATGATCCTGGGGCGCGTGGAGGAGGACTTCGAATTCGAGTCGGTCATCTTCAAGGCCCACCTGGCCTCGGCCGACGATGCCGAGTTCGCGGACCGGCTGGAGGTTCTCGGAGATGGGCTCGCCCAGGCCCGCCGGGGCTATCTCGCCAGCCGGGAGGGAACAGACCGCCTCGTGGGCGAGCAGCAGGTCGGGCCGCGGTGAGGCAGGCGGGTCGCCCGCCGCCGGCGGCACCGGACGAGGCGCTCCGGTTCGTGCTCGACTATGCCCAGGCTCGGGGTGGCGCCTGGGAGCGGCGCGACGATACGACCCTGCTCCTGCTGCCGGACGCAGTGCAGGCCGACCTCGACCTTCCCGAGGAGCTGACCGTCACGGCCGACCCCGAAGCGGCCCGGGAGGAGGGGGCGGTCCTGCTCATCCACGGGCACCCGATCGTCGACCGGGCCGCGTCGGCAGCGCTGAACCGCGCCGACGTGGGGTTCTCGCGCATGGCCTGGCCGGCATCGATGCCACCATCAGCCACGGAGCTGGTGCTGCGAGCGCGGGCAGCGCTGGGGGTGGACCACGGCAAGCTGGACGCTACGGGCACGCCTCCCGTGGAAGCGCACCTGCCGGTCCTGCGGGTCGGTGCCATGGTGAGCTATTCCGCCTCGCTCGAGGACCGCTTCCAGGAGCGCGAAGAGGTGTGGATCGATGCACGGGCCTGCCTTCCCCTGGAGGCCCCCGTGCGAGCCCACGTGGCGAGCCGGTCACTCGAGGCGGGCATCGATCCCGCACGGCCGATGCTGGATTGTGATCTGCCTGCTGCCCTGGCCGCGGCCCACACGCTCATCGAGGGGCGGGCGTTGGCGAGGCGCGCAGAGCTGTCCGGCCAGGCCCGGGCTGCCCGGGAAGAGGAGTTGCGCCGGGCGGCGACCTACTACGCAACTGCCCTCGAATCCATCGCGGCAAGGGCAGCGACGGCACCGCAGGAGCGGCGCGGGCTCCTCGCCTCCCAGGCGGAGGTGACGATCACGGAGCGGGATCGCCGGCTTGCCGAGATCGAGGAACGGTTCGAACCGCGCCACGAGATCCAACCCTTCCGGCTCCATCTCGTTGCGGTGCCTGCCCTGAGCGTGCCCGTCAGCGTGCGGAGGGGAGACCGGGCGTTTCCCCTCACGCTCACGTGGGTTCCCGGCGGAGTGGGCTTCCTCCCGCTGCGGTGCCCGCACTGCGGCGACAGCTCGCCGCTCGTAGCCGGGCGCGACCGTCTCGGTTGCAGGACCTGCATTCCGCGGCCCGCGGTCGAGCCGGCTCCCACCGCGCCTCGTCAAGAGCACCCCCAGGGGTCGTCGGAGGATCGGGCATCGAAGGTGGCGGCCCGGTCCCAGGAACCTCAGCGGCCCGTCGCGCCGGCACGCTCCCCAGCCCGGTCGGGCGGTCAACCCCCCGCCGGCAAACCGCGGCGAGCAACGAGGCCGGCGAAGGCAACCAACGGGTCCGTGAGCCACGGCACCGGCGACGAACGGCTGTTCAAGTTGGGGGCCAAGGTGGCCACGGCATTCTGGGACGCAGCCGCCCTCGGCTGCCGCTGGCGGGGCAAGGCAACCGCCCCTCATTCGCCGATGTCGGTCCTCGCTCGCCTCTACGGCACGCAGGGCCCGTTCCGGGCCATCGGGGTGCCGCCCGATGCTCACCCCCTCGACATGATTGTCCGGGAGACGCAACCGCATCCAACGTCGCCCCACACGACCTCGGGGCTTCTGGCAACCAGCGCCGGCAGCTTCTTCTACACGCTCCGGTGGCAGGTCGTGCAGGGCGACCCCCTCGTTGGGGAGGCCCTGCCGCACCTCTGTGCCGACGGGGCACTCGTTGCGGCATCCTCCCTCCCGACCATCGTGGCACGCGAGCTGCTCAACCCTCCGCCGCCCCGGACGCCGCTCGACCCCGTCGAGACGCAGGTCTGGGAGGAGACCGTTGCCAGCATGGGCCTGAGCTTCGTCCTGCGCTGCCTCGCCCAATGGTGCCAGATCAGAGCGGCAACTGGCACCGAGAGCCACGCGCCGGATGTGATGGCGGCCGCAATCGTCGAGCGAGCGCGGGCCCGAGCGGGCCTGCGGCCGAGCACGCCGGGCCAGTCCAGGCTCTGGAGCCCCGATGCTTCCTCGATCCAGGCGGCAAGAGCCGACATCGACCGACTGATCGGGACCCCCGATGCGCGGCCCTGGTAGCGGGTCACCGTTCCTAAAGATCTCCCAGGTCGACCGCCGCCCGTCTCCCTGCCTCAGCTGGCATGAGGCGTATCGATGCCCACAGCCCGCGCCGCTGACTGACGGTCGGCGAGGGGATGCGAGCCGGACGATGAGGCAGCGGCCTGCCTTGGCCACGGAGCGTCGGCCCCAGGGCCAAGCCGCCGTGCTCGTTGACCCGTCTCGATGGACTCTGCCATCTGTTGCTCCGGAGGCTGACGGCACGGGAGCAGTCGTCGGCAGACGGCCCTCCCCTTTTGCCTGGTAACCTATGGGCATGAAAACTACCATCGATAAGGCAGGCAGATTGGTGATTCCGAAACCATTACGCGACCAGGTCGGCCTGGTGCCAGGTGAAGTCGAGGTGATCGCGGACGGGGCGGGACTCAGGGTCGAGCCGCTGGCCGGCGACGAGCTCGACGAGGAGGACGGACGCCTGGTCATCCCTGCCGCCGGGAGCCAGATCGACGACGACCTCGTCCGGGCCCTCCGGGATGCCAGTCAGAGGTGACAAGCCTGACCTCCTGGTCGATACGAGTGTCGCGGTCGCCCTTGTCGTAGCGGATCACGAGCATCACCGGGCGACCGCAGATGCGATCGCCGATCGCCGCGTCGGACTCGCCGGGCATGCTGCATTCGAAACCTTCTCCGTGGTCACCCGGCTGCCCCCACCCCTCAGGCGCACGCCGAAGGCGACCCAGACTCTGCTGGCCAGGAACTTTCCATGGTCCCGCTTCCTTGGCGCTGCGGCGGCCCAGCAGCTCCTCGCCCGTCTTGCGGGGGCTGGTATCGCCGGGGGTGCGGTCTACGACGCGCTCGTTGGCGCAGCGGCGCTCGAGCACCGGCTCCGGCTTGCGACCCGGGATCGGCGAGCGATCGAAACGTACAGGGCGCTCGGGGTCGATCTGGAGATCTTGGGGTGAGGCTTTGGGGGTGAAGTATGGCCGACGGCGCCGCACTGATTCCGTGCACCAGTGACAGGTTCACCCGCGGAATAACGGTCCCGGCCTCGCGGTGCATCACTCAATACCCTTCCACCTTCGGCTCGGATGGCGGTTCCGAGAGGCTGAGGTTCGCTACACCCGACTGGCCTGTTCGATGGTGAGTTGGCCGCAGGCACACGCTACGTCTTCGACCACCGACATCTTCACCCGTTCGTTCCGGCTGGCACGACGATCGTGGCAACGCTCGTGCTCGCCGGCCGCTCCCTTGGCAACGGTTCGGACATCTACACAGAACTCCCTCGGTACAAGCAGGAGCGAGGCCTTCCCGCGTGCCGCTCGGCGCGGCGTCGTCGACGTGACGGGAAAGGTGGGGCATCCCAAAGGTGCGAGCTACGCTGATTTTGTATGAGCACAACAAGGTCGAGGGTCTCCGACCTCGGTAACGACGCTCGTCCGCAGCCGAACACCGCGAGCACGCAGCTACGCACAGGCTCGCTCCGCGGGAACCCGAGGGCCTCGGCCCCGGGCGCCTGGAGCGTTACGGCGACGAGACCCTCGCCACGGTTGCCGAGGCCCTGGCCGACGACTGACTCTCTTGCAGCGCACACCCATACGCGACCTGCCAATCGCTGAAACCGCCTTCCATCACGGCCTGGTGTGATCCACATCGACCGGGACTACGATCGCAAGTCCCCAACGGGACTTGGGGCCAGAGGTCGTCACGGTCCTCTGCCCTGCGACGCCGCTAACCCGACACCCACTGCCAGAGCACCACTAATTAGTGTTGATATATGTTATTATATGTAGATAATGTCTGTGGTAGTGGCTGCCCGCTGTTCCGATACCATGCAAGGAGCGATATGGCCGTTCGACCCCAGCCCCGGCTGTTCACGGTCGAGGAGTACCACCGGATGGGAGAAGCCGGAATCCTCGGCGAAGACGATCGCGTC
>JAOPZY010000018.1 GCA_025963875.1 Actinomycetota bacterium | reverse complement strand
CGGCTGGCGCCGCAGGGGCGGGCTCGGGGGCCGCGGTACGGGGCGGGGGAACCGGCTCGCCGGGGCGGAGGCCGACGGCGGCGGGTGGGGCGGGCTCCGGCGGCGGTTCCGGGGCTGGAGCGGGTGCGGGTTCCGCGGCTGGAGCAGGTGCCGTGGCAGCGCCCATCCCCTTCCTGGCCCTTATCTCGGCGGACTTCGCCCTCCCCTCGGCCACCCTGGGATCCGACCCCTTGGCGAGTTCCTCCTCGTACACGCGCTTGCGGACGGCGGCCGGGTCCTCACCGCTGGACACCGCGGCCGGGGCGGCAGGAGCGGCAGCGGGCTTCGGCGCTGGGGGTGGCGCCGCGGCCGGCTTCGGGGCTGGGGCGGCGGCAGGCGGGGGAGTAGGAGCCGGGGCGGGCTCCGCTGCGGGGGCGGGCTCCGCTGCGGCCGGGGCCTCGACCTTCTCCGACAGCTTGTGCGCCTCGACCGCGAAGGAGCCCATCCGGTAATCCTCGACGAGGAAAACGATGTCGTAGACCCCCGGCTCCAGCTTCACGGGGACGCGGACCGTGTCGCTGAACCGCCGGACCGACTGGAACCCGCGGACCTCGATGTACTTGGCGGGGTTGCGGTACAGGACCGTCTCGCCGGTCCGGATCGACCACTGCTCGATGTAGGTCCCGGCCGGGCCGACCCAGCCACGATCGACGACAAAGGGAAGGGTGTGGCCGTCCTCGAGCGGGACCCCGGATTCGGAGAGCCGGTCCGCTGGTGCCACTCGCGGTCCGACGAGCGTCAGGAAGTACTCCTCGGGCATGGACTTCTCCCTGTTCCGATAGCGTCGGATGAGGGCGTCGGATCAGCGTCCGGCTCCCTCGGCGGCGACGCACGGATGATAACCGCGCTGCCGTCAGGACGCTACGCTCTTTGCCGAATGACGCCCAACCCCTCTTCTGGGTCCGTGAGCTTCGACCGGGCCGCCGGTTTCTACGACGGCACCCGCACCCACTCGCCCGAGGTGGAGGCCCGGGTCAACGACCTGCTGGGCGCCGAGCTCGCCGGGCGCGGGCGCTGCCTGGAGATCGGCGTCGGCACGGGGAGGATCGCGCTGCCCCTGCACCGCTCGGGTATCCCCCTGGCGGGGGTCGACATCTCGCCGAAGATGGTCGACCGCCTGGTCGAGAAGGCCGGCGGGCGGCCCCCGTTCCCCCTCTCGCTGGCCGACGCCACGGCCCTGCCGTTCCGTGATGCCACCTTCGGAGGTGCCATCGCCGCCCATGTCTTCCACCTGATCCCGCCGTGGCGACAGGGCGTGGCGGAGCTTGCCCGGGTCGTCCGCCCCGGCGGCGTCGTGGTCGTGGATCTCACGGGGAGCGGAGGGGAGCTGTTCCACGGCCTCCGGGAGCGCTTCGCCGCGGCGGCGGGGCTGGAGCGCATGCACGTCGGCGTGGCGAATCCCGAGGAGATGGACGCCTGCTTCGCGGCCCTGGGGGCGTCCCGCCGAGACCTGCCCACGCTCGAGGAGCCGGGCCAGGTCAGCTTGGAGCGACTGATCGCCAGCTTCGAGCGGGCAGACTACTCCTACACCTGGCGGATGGACGACCAAACCCGCCTCCGGGCAGCCAGAGAGGTGCGGGCGTGGGCACGGGCCACCTACGGGTCATTGGACAAACTGCGGCCGACGTCCTCGACGATCGCGTGGCGGGCGTACGACCTCCCGGGTGCAGGCAGCGGCGAGCAGTAGAATGCCGCCCATTGTGACCGAACCCCTGACCGAACCCCTCGTCCGCGGCGACCCGAAGACCACGGCCAGCTACTACGAGGAGACCTGGCTCGACTACCGGATGCTGTGGCTGAACCCCTCGAACCGGGCCATCCATTTCGGCTACTGGGACGAGACCACCCGCAACCACTCCGAGTCGCTGCTCAACATGAACCGGGTGCTGGCCTCCAACCTCCGCCCGGAGGCGGGCGACAAGATCCTCGACTGCGGCTGCGGGGTCGGCGGGACCGCCATGTGGATGGCCGAGCACTACGACGTCGACGTCACCGGCATCACGGTCACGCCCGACCAGGTGGTGCGGGGCAACCGCTACGCCGCGGAGCGGGGCCTCGACAAGCGGGTGCGCATCGCCCTCCAGGACTACTGCCAGATGGCGTTCCCCGACGAGACCTTCGACCTCGTCTACGGCCTCGAGAGCATCAACTACGCCCCGTCGAAGCGGCAGTACCTTTCGGAGGCTTTCCGGGTGCTGAAGCCGGGCGGACGGATCGCGGTCCAGGACGGCTTTCGGGCCGACCGTGCCCTGACCCCTGCCGAACACCGCCTCCAGGAGTCGTGGCTCGAGGGCTGGGTGGTGCCGAACCTGTCGTCGCTGCCCGAGTTCGCAGGCTACGCCGAGGAGGTCGGCTTCACGAATGTCACCAAGCGGGACTGCACGCCGAACGTCATCAAGTCCTGCCGGCGGCTGTACCGGGTCACGATGGGCTGCTACCCCATCGCAGCGGGCCTTCACAAGGTGGGACTGCGATCGGATCTCCAGCACGGCAACGTCCGGGCTGCCCGGGATCAGTACCGGGCGATGCGCAAGGGCCTCTGGGGCTACGGCATCGTCGCCGCCGACAAGCCCTGACGCAGC
>JAOPZY010000017.1 GCA_025963875.1 Actinomycetota bacterium | reverse complement strand
CTTCACAAGGTGGGACTGCGATCGGATCTCCAGCACGGCAACGTCCGGGCTGCCCGGGATCAGTACCGGGCGATGCGCAAGGGCCTCTGGGGCTACGGCATCGTCGCCGCCGACAAGCCCTGACGCGGCCCGGACGCAGCCGTCGATCCCCGACGGGCGATGACCCTGGGCCCCGGCTGTGCCGAACCTAAGTTCCTTCGAACACCCGCGGGATAATGGGTCCATGCCTGCTGCATCGAGCCAGCGCTTGCGCGCGGCTGGACGGACCTGATGCTCTCCGGTGCCGTCAACACGGCGGGGGCGGCCGGACTCGCAGTGGCCTTCGCGGGGGGCACCCTGTCGATCGCCTCTCCCTGCTCGTGGCCGCTGATCCCGGGCTACCTGGCCTACGTGAGCGGCGTGGCGGTGGGGGAGACGGGAAGGACGCGCCGGGTGGTGGGGGCCGGGGCACTGTTCGTCCTGGGGTTCGCCATCGTTTTCACGGCGCTCGGGGCCACCGCCTCGGTGCTGGGCACCTTCCTGCTACGCCAGCAACCGCTCATCACCAAGGTGGCCGGCGTCTTCGTCATCGTCATGGGGCTGGCGACGCTGGGCGTGCTGCGCCTGCCCTTCCTGTACCGGGAGAAGCGCTTCGATCTCAACCGCATCCGTTCCGGACCGGTTGGCGCCGTGCCGCTCGGCATGGCGTTCGCATTCGGCTGGACCCCCTGCATCGGCCCGGTCCTGGCCGCCGTCTTCGCCGTTGCTGCCAACACCCCCACGGCGTCGAAGGGCGCCCTCCTGCTCTTCGTCTATTCGCTCGGCATGGGCATCCCCTTCCTGCTCTTCGCCTTCGTGTACTCGCGGGCCGGGCGGACCTTCCACCTCGTGCAGCGCCACGGCCGGATCGTGGAACAGGTGGGCGGCGTGCTGCTGGTGGCCATCGGGTTGTTCCTGGTGACCGGGGCCTGGCAGCGCCTCTTCACGCCGCTCGTGCGGCTCTTCGTGAAGCACAACTGGATCGTGTAATGAGGAAGCTCCTCCCCGTGATGGCCCTCCTTGCGGCCGGCGCCGTGGTGCTGGTCCTGCGCTCCCAGACCGACTCCCCAAGACTCACCGCATCGGCCCGGGACTGCGGTACCGCAAGGTCGATCATCGAGGTCGGCCACACCGTGCCGGGGACCTGCAAGGTCGAGGCCCTGCCGGCGGGCTCCCCGGTGACCATCTCCGACATCGCCGCTGGCAAGCCTCTCGTCGTCAACTTCTGGGCCAGCTGGTGCGGCGCCTGCATCCAGGAGATGCCCGACCTCCAGCAGGTCTACGCGTCGGCGGCCCCGCAGGTCCAGTTCCTCGGCCTCGACCTGCTCGGCGTCGACGGAGAGGTGCGTTCGGCAGCCGTCGACTTCTCGAAGCAGCGCAAGGTCGCCTACCCTCTCGCCTACGACGACGGCGGGTTGCTGTACGGGCGGATCTCCCTGCGGGTGCTGCCTCCCACGACCGCATTCCTGCGGGCCGACGGCACCCTCGCCGGCCTCCACGTGGGCCAGATGACCGCCTCAGAGCTGCGCGGGTTCATCCAGCAGTACCTCGGCGTCCAGGTGACAGCATGAGGGTCTCGCGCCGTGAACTGCTCCGCCTCGGCCTGATCGGTGCGGGTGGCCTGACGCTCGGCGGAGCCGTCGGCGGGTTGCTGGAGGCATGCGGCGGGTCGCACCCGGACGTCCTCACGGCGGGATCCGTCAACGGGTTGCTCAAGGCCCGCAAGGATGCCGGGGACGGCACGAAGCTCGTGGTCCCCAGCCTGGCCGGCGAGGACTACGTGGCCGGCGTGGACAACTACCTCGGCTTCTACCTCGCCAAGCCGAACGGTGACCGGCTCTTCGGGGCGGACACGCGGGTGTGGCTGGCGCAGACCTCGGACGCCGATGCCAAGGTGACCCCCGTGGGACCGAAGGCGGCCCCCTGGTTCGGCTATGCCAACCCCGAGCCGGGTCCCACGGTCACCAAGGGGCTCAACGGGCTCCAGGTGACCTTCGATCGCGTGGGGGTCTGGACGATGGTGGTGGAGACGACGTCCGCCCCGCGCCAAGTCGCCACGACCCTGGTGCAGGTGAAGGACCGGACGAAGGCGGAGACGTTGCTCCCCGGCGACAAGGCCATCCCGAGCGACACCCCGACCGTGGACAACGCCCGGGGCGTGAGCCCCATCTGCACCCGCAAGCCACCCTGCGACATGCACCAGATCACGCTTCGCCAGGCGATTGCCTCGGGCAAGCCCACGGCGTTCGTCATTGCCACCCCGGCGTACTGCGCTTCCCGCAACTGCGGTCCCAGTGTCGACGAGCTGCTCACCGTCGAGAGCGACCTCAAGGGCAAGGCCAATTTCGTCCACGCCGAGGTCTACCTGAACGACCAGGCCCAGACGCTGCAGCAGCAGATCCCCAGCCCGACCTTCGCCGAGTGGAAGGTCCAGACCGAACCGTGGCTGTTCGTCATCGACCGCAACGGCGTCATCGCATCCCGCTTCGAGGGCGGCTTCACGGCCGGCCAGGTGCGGACGGCGCTGACCCCGCTCGTAGGATAGGGCCATGGTCGATCAGCTCGACGCCGCGGGGACACCCCGGACGGCCGCATCCAGGACCCTGTCGCCGAACGTGCGCCGCAGGCTGCGGGTCCTGGCGTTCATCGTGGTCCCCGCCCTGTTCATGGGCGTGCTGGCGGTCGGCCTGATCCGCACCGAGGCGCCAAAGGTCCGGCAGGGGGCGGTCGCACCCGATTTCAGCCTGCCCACGGTTGGGGGAGGTACCCTGTCGAGCAGCGGACTGAAAGGCGCACCCGTCGTGATCAACTTCTGGGCGTCGTGGTGCGATCCCTGCAACCAGGAAGCCCCCGATCTCCAAGCGACGTGGAAGCAGTACGAGGCCAAGGGAGTACGGGTGGTGGGAGTCGACTACGAGGACCGGCCGGTGGATGCGCAGGCGTTCGTGGGCAAGTACGGCATCACCTACCCGAGCGTCGTGGACACGGGCGGCGAGCTGGCCACCAGGTTCGGGGTCCGTGGGGTGCCCGAGACCTTCTTCGTCGACGCGCAGTTCCGCTTCTTCTCGATCGGCCAGGGCCAGGAGCAGGGCAGCCGCTTCGGCACCAGGATCCTCGGCGCCGTCTCCCGGCCCCAGCTCAAGAGCCAGATCGACGCGATGCTCGCAGCGGCATCCAGTTCGAATCCGGGCTCGCATTCAGGCTCGGCGGGCGGGACGTAGGCGATGAGCCAGAAGAAGCGTCCGGCCGGCGGTCGGAGCCGCTCAGGACGCCCGGGATCGCCGTCGGGTGGAGCAGGGCGTCCCCGCTCCCCCCAGCCCCCGAGGAGCGGCGGGCAGCGCCCAGCTGCGCCGAAGACCCCGGCCCCGCCCCCGGGAGACGAGGCTGCCAGCGAGAGCGCACGGACCGAGAACCCACCCGTCGATGCGCCGGCAGGCAAGGCCGGAACCCCGCCCCCTGCCCCACCGGCCGTGGGCGGTCCGCCGGCGGACGACGCCCAGGCGGCCGAGTGGCCGAAGCCCCCGTCGACCAAGACCGCCCGCAAGCCTCCGGTGGTGCCGGCCAAGGGACCAACCGCGGAAGCCGCCGCCAAGCGGGAGGAGGCCCGGACCGCAGCCCGGGAGCGGCGCATGGAGGCGCAGAAGCGGAAGCAGGCGGCGGAGCGCAGGCGCAAGCTTCGCAACAGCGCCATCTACGCTGGCATCGGTGTCGTCCTCGTCGTGGTCATCGCGTTGCTCTTCCTCTCGTCGCGGCATTCCACGCAAGCCTTCGCCACGCTGTCGAAGGCGGCAGGATGCACCGGTGTCCAGGACACGACGTCGCTGGCCGGCACCACTACCCGGACCCACCTCACCGACGCTCAGATCAACGCCGGCGTGACGGTGACCTACAGCACGTCGCCGCCCTCGGGCGGAGCCCATCACCCGGTCCCGCTCCCCAAGGGTGTCTACGGCCCCCTTTCCACCAACCCCAAGGACACGCCGAACCTTTACCAGGCGGTTCACTCGCTGGAGCATGGCTATGTGGACATCTGGTACGGCAACGGACTGTCCAGCGACCAGATCGCATCGCTGCGGTCCTTCGCCGACCAGGACAAGGTCCTCGTGATCTCGTATCCCAACCTCCCGAGCGGCAAGAACGTGGCCATGTCGACCTGGGGCCGCCTCCAGACCTGCGACAAGGTCAACACCAACGAGATCCAGGCCTACATCGACCAGTACAAGCTGAAGACGGCGCCCGAGCCTGCAGCCGCGTAGGCGCAACTGCCCGTTGTGCCGGATTGAGCGGACTTTGCTTGCGTTCGGCCTCGTAGGTAAGCTGCCGAGGTTCCCAAGAGCCCGGGGTTGCCCCTCGTTGGCAGCCGCATGCGTGCCGGTGCCGGACCGAGCGCGAAATCCAGAACGCTGACGACCACAGGAGGATGTGCCGGTGTCCATGAACAGAAGGTTCTTCCGAGCGCGGGGCACCCGCTTCGCCGCCGTCGCCGCAGCAGGCGCCCTCGTGATGGCGGGGTGCTCCCACAAGACGGCCAACAAGTCCGCGGCCCCCTCGCCGTCCACGCCCGGAGTCCCTGCTGCCCCGGCCGTCTGCCCCCTGACCGGCAAGACACCTCCCAGCGGCTCGGTGCCCAATCGGCCGGCGCTCGCCATCAAGATGGAGAACTCGCCGGAGTCCCGGCCTCCCACCGGCCTCGACACGGCCGACATCGTCTACGAGGAGGCGGTCGAGGGGGGCATCACCCGATTCGTCGTCGTGTACCAGTGCCAGGACGCGGCCCGTGTCGAGCCGGTGCGGAGCGCCCGCCTGGAAGACGTCGACATCCTGTCGCAGTTCGGCAAGCCGCTGTTCGGCGACGCCGGTGGGAGCCCACCCACCGAGGCCGCCCTGACCGCGGCCGAGAAGGCCGGGACCCTGGTGCGGGTCAGCTCGTTCGGTTCCGCCGGCGGGGCCTACCACCGCGATCCCGCCCGCCACAACGACGTACACAGCCTCTACACCAGCACCCAGGAGCTGTACAACCGGCCCGAGGCGAAGGGCCTGCCGGCGCCGAAGCCGGTGTTCACCTACGCTCCTTCACCCACGGCGGGAACCCCAGGTGCGACGGTCCACGTGAACTTCTCCCAGTACTCCGACGTGGTCTGGAAATGGGACCCCGCGTCGAGCACCTACAAGCGCTACTACGGGGCCACCCCGGCCAACGACTCTGCCGGCAAGCAGATCTCGACCACCAACGTCATCGTGCAGTCGGTGCCGGTCACGATGAGCACGTTCATCGAGGACCCGAGCGGCTCCCATCAGCCGATCGCCACCCTGATCGGGTCGGGGGCGGCGTACGTCTGCCGTGTTGGAACCTGCGTCAAGGGAACCTGGAGCCGGCCGTCTGCCGCCGACGTCACGAAGTACCTCGACGCGTCCGGGGCGCCGATCCCGCTGGCGCCCGGTGCCACCTGGGTCGAACTTGCGCCGGCGTCGGTGACGGGGACGGGCCCGATCCCCGTCGCCCAGGTGACGGTCGGTCCATAGGCGGCCCCGCGGTCAGCGGAGGCCGACCTTAGTCCGCGATCGCGCATATCCGCGCGAAAAACGACTGACCTCTTTGGCTGCTCGGGGTCAGCGAAGGCCGAGCAGCTCCGGGAGGTCGGCCCAGCGGTAGAGGACGGCGTCGGCCTCTACGTCGGGTTGGCAGTCCTCCGCCAGCCAGCCGTCGTCGTGGACCCCGGCGAAGCGGATCGCAGCCATGCCCGCAGCCCGGGCACCGGCGACGTCGGTACGGCGCAGGTCGCCGATGTGGACCGCCTCGGCCGGCTTGGCTCCCGTGGCCTCGAGCGCGGCGAGGAACATCGGGGCGTGGGGCTTCGGGATGCCGACCTCGTCCGAGAAGAAGTAGTGGTCGACCCGGAGACTGTGCATCCGCAGCGCCTCGCGGACGACCCGGCTCGGCGTGAAGCCGGTGTCGCAGATCAGGGCGGTGGGGATGCCCGCACCGTGGAGGGCGTCCAGCGCCTCCGCGGCGCCGTCCACGACCGCGGTGCCCACCGAGAGCGTGCCTGTAGCGATCGCCTCCGCCAGCTCCTCGACATCCGGCCGGGGCGCGGCAAGGCCGAGCTCGTCGAGGCACCAGCGGGCAGCGCCCTCCGGCCCGAAGGTCCTTCCGCCTCGCCACTCGTCGAGATGGAGAGCCCAGGATCGGTCGATCAGCTCCATGGCAGCCTCCGGGGCGATCTCTCGGCCCAGCCGCCCGGCCACGCCCGCCAGCGCAGCGCCGCGCTGGCGCAGCGCGCCGCCGGAATCGAGGTCCCGGAGCAGCGTCGACCAGCAGTCGATGGTGACGGCCCTCGGGGGCCGGGGGATGGGAGCCACGCCCGGCAGTGTCTCACGGGCCATTTCTATCGGGTTCTTAGTAAACGGCCCGTTTTCGGTCCGAATTGGCCTCGATGCCCGGCCCCTGATCCGAAGTTGGGAGTGAATCGCGCGCACGCGCGCTAGGTTCCCAACCTTTCTCCTCCGGCCCCTGGTGACGCGGAGGTCGGAAAAGCCATACCCCGGAATCTGGCCCCTTCGCTGCGGCGCCGATCTTCTTTGTATGAAAAAACATGATAATGATGTATAATCAAACAAAGAAGATCGCTGTGATGGTTATGCTCTGAGTCTGAGCCTGCCGGGCCTACCTAGAGATCTGCTCACCCACTCGAAACAGCGAGGAGCCGACTACTTTTTTGGCGGCCATCGAAAACGGGCCGTTTTTTGTCGGTACCTCTCCGTACCATCGGTCCTGCAGGTATTCGAACAGAGCTGGGAGGCGCTTATGGATGGAGGGCTGGTGGTCCTGGCGGCGGCCATCGTTGTCGCCGCGCTCCTCCTGCGCCGGCGAGGTAGCTCGGAGCCCGACGAGGCCACGCGCACGCTGCAGGCGCGGGTTGACCAGACGGCCGCCTCGATGTCCGAGCTCCTCGGCAAGTTCGAGGAGCGCCGCAGGCTGGAGGAGCAGGCCACCGGTGCCGTGGGCCGCATCGAGCGTCTGGTGGCGGGATCGTGGTCGCGCGGCCGGGCGGGGGAGAACCTGCTCGCCGCCGCCCTCGGCGAATTCCCTCCGGACATGGTTCAGCGGGACTTCACGCTCGGCGGGAGGGTCTGCGAGTTCGCCCTCGCCCTGCCCGACGGCAAGGTCCTCCCCATCGACTCCAAGTGGCCGAGCGTCGAGATCGCCGCCCGCCTGCAGGAGGAGTTGGATCCCGCGGCCCGCGACGAGCTCCGCCGCCGGGTCGAGAAGGTCGTCTGCGGGCGCCTCCGGGAGGTGGCGGGCTATGTCGACGCCTCGCTCACCGCGCCCCTCGCCGTCATGGCGGTACCCGACGCCGTGTACGCGTGCTGCCGCAAGGCCCACCGGCTCGCCAAGGACGCCCGGGTGCTCATCGTGTCCTACTCGCTGGCTGTGCCGGTGCTCATGGCGGTCTGGAACCTCTACGGCGCCTACACGCGCGAAGTCGACGAGGCCCAGGCGCTCGCACGGATCCACGAGGTTTCGTTCCACCTGCAGGAGATGGGCGACCGGATCGAGGGGCAGCTCTCCCGCGGCCTCAAGATGGCCGGCAACGCGGCGGCGGAGATGCGCACACTGGTGATGAGCGCGCGCACCTCTCTCGATGCCATCTCGGCACCGGCGCCGGCACAGCGGGAGGAGAGCCAAGCTCGATTGACCTGGGAGGAAGCCGACTCTATGGTCGGTCCGGCGCCGGCCGAGCCTGATCGGCTCGCGACATGAGCATCCAGGAGAGGGGAATCGTGAGCGAGGGCGTCGACGAACAGCCGGTGGAAGAGGAGACCTCCCCGGAGGCCGAATCGCCGCTCGCCCCGGTACCCGCCCCCGCGCCCCTCAACGGCTTCGATGTTGCGGACTGGCTGATCGAGCCGTTGTTCGACGCCGCGGTGAACGGCCTGGAGACCATGGTTCGCACCGACGTCCCGCCTCGGCTGATTCCGCTGACCGGTCGCCGGCACCCCAAGCTGTCCCGTGCCCACCGGGAAGCCATCCTCACCGCCCTCGGCCGCCACGAGAAGTTCACCGATGCCGCCTTCGACCGCCTGTTCGAGGACAAGGAGGCCGAGGCCGGCGCCATCGAAGGGGCCACGGTCGACGAGGTCATCGGGATGATCGAGCAGGCCGAGCTGGATGTGGCCCTCGCGGTCTGCCTGCTGTTCGCCGCCGGCCAGCCCGACGATGCGGAGCAGGTGGCGGAATGGGCCACGCAGAAGGACGAGGCCTCCGGCACGCTGCTGGCGGGCATGGTCGATGCCCTGTCCCGCGAGAACCTGGAGGCGCAGGAGCGGCTGCGGCGGGTCGACCAGGAACTGGCGCGCGAACGCCGGGCGCGCAGGGCGCTGGAACGCAAGATCGCGTCTGCCACCACCACGGCCGAGTCGGCCCGGGCACAGGCGACGAAGGCCGAGTCGCGGGCGGGCTGGACCCGGGTCGAGGCCAACGCCGAGGCCGCCCGGGCCGAGGCCCTGATGCACGAACTCGCCACGGCCCACGCGGCCCTCGAGGCGGGCCGCCGGGAGCGCCGCGACCTCCTGGGAGAGCTCCGCGAGTCCGAGGACCGCTACCAGCGAGCCCGCCGGGAGCTCCGGGAGGTGCGCGCCAGGCTGCCGGTCGAGGTGGACGCGCCCGAGCTGGAGCTCCGGTCCGAGGAGGCGGCTCCCACCACGGCGGACCTCCGTGACCGCTTCGTGCAGTTCGGTGCTCGGGGGGTTCTCGACGCCAAACGGCTCCTGCTGCTCGTCGACGGATGGAACGTGAGCCTGGGTCACATCGGGGCCGCGAGGCTCGAGGACAAACGCCGGGTGCTCGAGCAGGCGCTGGAGCGCTACAAGTCGAGGACCGGCAACAAGGTCATGGTCGTCTATGACGGCCGTAAGGTGTCGTGGTTCTGGATGCCCCGAGCGGAGGGCAGGACCATCGCCCGGATCTTCACCGAGGGCGAGACCGCCGACGACTTCATCGTCGCAGAGCTCGAAGCAGAGTCGCGGGGGCCGGACGCCCCTGTCGTCGTCACCTCCGACCGGGAGCTGCGCAAGCGGTGCATCGCCCAGGGGGCGTTCGTGGTCTCCTCGGAAGACCTGGCGAGCGTGCTGGAACTATGAGGGTCGCCATCGAGCCGCGGGCCGAGCTGAGCCCCGCGCAGGAAGAAGTGGTGGCCCACGAGGGAGGACCCCTCCTTGTGCTCGGCGGCCCCGGCACGGGCAAGACCCGGGCGCTCGAGCAGCGGTACCTGCGGCTCGCCTCCTCTCCGGGGCTGGCGCCGCACCGGATCCTCTTCCTGTGCACCAACCGTCGTTACTCGATGGAGGCCAAGGACCGGCTCTTCGGCGAGCTTGCGCAGACGGTGGTCGTGGACGTTCCCGTCTACACCTGGCACGCGCTGGCCAACCACCTTGTCTCCCGGCATTACCCGGTCCTCGGGTACCGGGAGTCCCCGGTGCTGCTGACCGCCCCCGAGCAGTGGGGCAAGGTCCGGGAGCTGCTGGCCGCGGAGCGCCCCGTCGACTGGGGAGTGTGGGGCGACCGGCTGCGGGACCGGGCGTTTGTCGACGAGGTCGCGGACTTCTGCCTGCGGGTCACCCAGCGGTTGATGAGCAACGACGACCTGGAGGCTCTTGCCCGGCACCGTGCGGAGTGGCTGCCCGTCACGAGGTTCTACCAGACCTACCAGGCCGAGCTCCGCAAGGACAGCCGCCTCGACTATGCCGGCCTGATCGCCACGGCGGTGCGGATGCTGGCGGAGCAGCCCGACCTCGCCGAGACGTTGCGTCACCGGTTCCCCCATGTCATCGTCGACGAGGCCGAGGAGATGAGCCGGGCGCAGCGGGAGTTGCTGGTCCTGCTGGAGCGGAACAACCTCTGTGTGGCGGCCGACCCCGACTCGGGCGTCGAAGGTTTCCGGGGGGCCGAGTCCGAGTGGGTGCTGGGCTTCGAGCGGCACGCCGGCCCTGCCCGCACCATCGTGCTGGAGGAGGGTCACCGCCTCGGCCAGCCGCTGTCTGCGGCGGCAGCGGGGCTGGCAGCCCGCAACGACCCGGCGGGGGACCGTACGCCACCGGCCGCGCCGGCGCACCCGACCATCTTCGAGGCCCGCCAGTTCGGATCGCCGGCGGAGGAGGTCGACCACATCGCCAGGGAGCTGCGGCGCACCCACCTGTTCGACGGGGTTCCTTGGGACGACATGGCGGTGCTGGTCTCGCAACCCGCCTACCTGCTGGGGTCGCTCCAGCGGGCGCTCGCCCGCTGGGAGGTCCCGCACCGGCCCCTCGTCGGGGAGCGGCCTCTGGGGGCGGAGCCTGCGGTGGGCATGTTCCTCGACCTCGTGCGCGTCGCCCTCAGGGAGGAGGGCTGGGAGGCGGTGCTGCCGGGTCTGCTCACCAGCCCGCTCGTGGGGCTCGGCTACGCGGGGCGCCGCAGGCTGGAGCGTCTGGCCTGGCAGACCGGCCGGCCGCTCGTCAAGGTGCTGGAGGAGTCGTCCGGCCTAGCGGAGGTCGCGGCGCTGGCCCGCCTGTGCGACATGGTCGTGCTCCATGCGGGCAATGCGCAGGAGTGCTTCTGGGAGGTCTTCGACGCCGCGGCGTACTACCGCCGCCTGCGGGAGGCACGCGGGGTTGAGGCGTCGCTGCAGCTCGACGCCCTGGTCGCCTTCGACCATGCCCTCGGGCGCTTCGTCGAGCGCCGGCACGGGCTTGCCACGATCCGCGACTACCTGAACGAGGCGGCACGAGCAGACTTCGGCGGCGATCCGTGGCTTCCCCCCCTGCCCACCGGGTCGGGGCGCGTCGCCATCCTGTCGTTCCACGCAGCGAAGGGCAGGGAGTGGGACACGGTCGTCGTGGCTGGGTGCCTCGACACGTGGATCCCCAAGGGCCGGCGCGCCCAGGGTCTCTTCGATCCGCTGGCCCTCGAGATCGCCGACGCCGCCGACCGTGCGATCGAGGCGATCGCCGCCGACCGGCGCACCTTCTACGTCGCGGCCACGCGCGCGCGGCGGCGGGTGTTGTTCACCGTGTCCCAGGGGGCGTTTGGCCGGGGCCGGCCGAGCCGCTTCCTGGGGGAGCTCGGCTGCGAGCCGGTGGCGCCCCCCGTGGAGGACCTGCCTGCCCTCACCGAGTCGGAGCAGCGGGCGCGGCTGCGCCGCATCCTCGAGGTGGACCCCAGCACCGAGCCACCCGAGGCTCGGGTGGCGGCGCTCCTGGCCCTCGCCGAGCTGCCGGGCACCGACCCGGGCAAGTGGTACGGGCGCTGGGAGTGGACCGAGGGGGCCGTCCCGGTCGAGGGCGACGTGCTGAGGACGTCCTACTCCCGCCTCAGCTACTACGACAACTGCGGCCTGCAGTACCTGCTGGTGTCGGTGCTGGGCCTGGACCCGAGCTCGACCCACTCGATGAAGTTCGGGACGTGGATGCATGCGCTGTTCGAGGCAGTGCACAACAAGGAGCTCACCACGCCGCCGGCGTTGCTGGAGCGGTACCGGCAGTACTTCGACGAGTCCGTCTTCCCCAATCTCACCATCGCCCGCCAGTTCCGGCGGGACGGGGAGAAGATGCTGCGGGCCTTCTGGGACTACGAGCGGCGCTACAAGACGGTCGCGGTCGAGCACGAGTTCGACCTGGAGTTCGGGAGCACCCGGCTGCGGGGCCGCATCGACCGGGTCGACCAGATCGGCGACAACAAGCTGCGCCTCACGGACTACAAGACGGCCAAGTGGGCGGCGGGGGTGACGGAGGCGCAGGAGTCCCTGCAGCTCGCCATTTACTACAAGGCTGCCAGGGAGGATCCCGATCTGGCGGCTCTTGGCGCGCCGATCGCCGCCCGGCTGGTGTATCCGGGCGCCACGTTCTCGGACGGCAAGCCGCTGGAGCGGGTGCAGAACCCCGAGCAGGCCGACAAGGTGCTGAAGCGCCTTCCCGGCCTGGTCGCCGATATCCGCAACGAGAAGTTCGCCCCCTCGCCGCTGGCCGACTGCATGTGGTGTGCGGTGAAGCCGATGTGCCCCCTGTGGCCGCAAGGGAGTGAGCTGAGATGAAGCGGCGGGCCACCGAGGCGGTCCGGGCGGCCCTGCGGGGCCACGACCCCAGCGACGAGCAGTGGTCGGCGATCTTCCACCCCGCCGTGCCCCTCGCCATCATCGCGGGGGCCGGGAGCGGCAAGACGGCGGTCATGGCTGCCCGGGTGGTCTGGCTGACAGAGGACGCCCAGTTCGCCGCCTCGCAGATCCTGGGTCTGACCTTCACGAACAAGGCGGCGGGGGAGCTGGAGGCCCGCATCGAGGAGGCATTCCGCGAGCTCGACCCCGTGCCCCACGAGCGCCCCCACATCGCCACGTACAACGCGTTCGCCGACGGCCTGCTGCGCGAGCACGGCGTCCGGATCGGCATCGACCCCGAGGTGGGGCTGCTGTCCGAGGCGCAGCGCTGGCAGCTCCTGCTGTCCTGCTTCGACTCGCTGCCCCCCTTCGACGCCGTCGACTCCCGGTCGCCGGCGTCGATCTGCCGCAGCGTCCTCGGCCTCGCCGATGCCTGCGGCAATCACCTCGTCACACCGGAGCGGGTGATCGAGGAGGACGAACGGGTCCTGCGCGACGCAGCCCAGTTCCCCGACGACGTCGTGGCGTGCTCGCGCAAGCGCATCGAGCTGGCAAGGGTCGTCCGGGCCTACACCGATGCCAAGCTCCGCGCCCGGCGCATCGATTTCGGGGACCAGGTGACGAGGGCGGTCCAGATCATGGAGGACCCCTCGGTCGCCGCCGAGCTCCGGGCCCGGTACCCGGCGATCCTGCTGGACGAGTACCAGGACACCAACGTCGCCCAGCGCCGCCTGATCCAGCTCCTGGCTCCCACAGGCCACAACGTCACGGCGGTCGGCGACGCCCGGCAGAACATCTTCCAGTGGCGGGGCTCCACGCTGTTCAACCTCATCGACTTCCCGACGAGGCACTTCCTTCGGTTGGGGGACGAACCCCACGAGTATCTGACCCTCTCGGAGAACTTCAGGAGTGGGCGGCGGATCCTCGAGGTGGCGAACCGGGTCATCGACCGGGTTCCTGCCGAGCGGCGGCCGGGCGGGGCGCTGCGGCCGCATCCCGCCAACGGCGAGGGATGGGTCGGCGTGAAGCTGGCGGCGGACCAGGAGCAGGAGGCGTCGTTCATCTCGGGCGAGATTGAGCGCCTCCACGCTTCCGCCGAAGCCGGTGGCACCGGCACCCCGTGGTCCCAGTTCGCCGTCCTCGTGCGGCGCAAGTCCCACATCCGCCCCATCCACGATGCCCTGCGGGCCAAGGGCATCCCGGTCGACGTCGTCGGTCTGGCGGGGCTGCTGGAGGTCCCCGAGGTCCTCGACACGATCGCCTGGTTGCGGGTCCTTGCCGATCCCGGCCCGATGGCGAACCGGTGGCTCGCCCGGATCCTGCTCGGCCCCCGCTTCCGCATCCACTACCGCGACCTGACCCGTCTGGCCCGGTGGGCAGCCCGCCAGACCAAGGAGCTCACCGCGGGCCGGCGGGTGCTCCCACCCGAGGAAGGTGCTCCCGCCGAGGTGGAGGCCGAGCCCGACGAGGTGGCCTACTCGCTGTCGGAGGCCCTGGACCACCTGACCGAGATCGACGGCCTCGGCCAGCTCGCAATCGCCCGCCTCGAGCGGGCACGGGACGAGATCGCCGCTCTGCGAGGGCGCAGCGGGGAGCCGCTGGCGGACCTCGTGCAGGCGGTGATGCGTGAGTCGGGGATCGCGGAGGCCCTCGAGACGGCAGGCCCCGGCGCGTCGGTCAACCTGACCGGCTTCCTCGGGGTCGTCGCGGGGTTCGCCCCGGTGGCCGGCGATCCGTCGCTGCCGGCGTTCCTGGCCTACCTCGACGCCGCCGAGGAGGTGGAGGAGACCCTGGAGGCCGGGGTGCCCAGCGGCGTCGACTCGGTCAAGCTCATGACCGTGCACCAGGCGAAGGGGCTGGAGTTCGACGTCGTCTTCGTCCCGGGGGTCGCCGCCCGCACCAACGAGAAGGACGAGCGGGTGGAGTCCATCTTCCCGGACGAGCGGACGTCCAACCCGATGACGTCGCAGGGCCAGCTCCCGCACCTGGTCCGGGAGGACGCAGGCCACCTCCCCAACCCGTGGCAGCCCGACGGCCGGCCCCGCAAGAAGGCCGAGCTGCAGCGCGAGCTGAAAGAGCGCGCGGTCGAGGACGAGCGGCGCCTCTTCTACGTGGCCCTTACGCGTGCCCGCAAGCGGCTGTACGTCACGGCCGCCTGGTGGTACCACCGCCAGAACAAGCCGCGGGGGCCATCGATGTTCTTCGACGAAGTCAGGGCCGACCCCGACAGCGAGGAGCTCACCCCTGCCGAGATGCCCCAGGAGAGTCCGCTGCTCGCACGCCTGAGCGAGCTGGCGGTCTGGCCACCGGACCCGCCCAACCGGCTCCGGCGCGACGGGTTGTTCCTGGAGGGATATCCAGCGGCGCTGGAGGGCCTGCTCGCCGGCGCCGTGACGCCTGAAGACCACCTCGGCCGCCTCGACCCGGCCGCCCGGGCACGGGCGGAGGAGCTGCTGGAAGTGCACCGGGGGGTCGCCGCGGCGCTCGTGCGCTCGAGTGAGGATGCCCAGCTGGTGCCGGGACGGGGAGCCTCCCTGCCGCGGTCGGTCTCGGCCACCCAGGTGGCGGGCCTGCTGTCGGAGCGCATCACGCCGGGCGACCTGACCCGGCCCCTTCCCCGCAAGCCGTCGGAGGCGGCCCGCATCGGCGTCGAGGTCCACCGCTGGATCGAGGAGCAGGCCCGGGGCCTGACCGGCCTGGCCGACGAGGAGGCGTTCGACGTCCCCGCCGCCCCGCTGGCGGCCGGTCGCATCCGGCAGCTCCGGGACACCTGGCTCGGGATGGGATACCGGCAGCGCCGGATCGCCCGCCTCGACTCTGGAGAGCCGATGGCGGAGCTGCCGTTCGTCCTCAAGGTGGGTCCCAGGCTGGTGCGTGGCCGGATCGACGCCGTGTACGAGACCGACGACGGCGGCCTGGAGGTCGTGGACTTCAAGACCGGCGGGCGTGTGGAGTTCGCCGGGGTGGACCAGCTCGCGCTGTACGCAGCCGCGCTGAGCCGCCTGGGGGTGGCCTTCCGGGGCCCGCTGACCCTGACCTACTGCTACCTGGCCGACGGAACCCGTGATTCGCGCACCATCACGCAGGCCGAGGCCGACGCCGCGCTGGCGGCGATGCAGGCTCGGCTGGCGCAGGTTGGCTAGCCGCCGCGGCGCGGTCGGCCTGGGGCTTCAGCATCCTGTCGGGGTGCTCCGCCCAGTAGTGCCGGCGCGCGGCCGAGCCCGCCGTCCAACCCTCGGGTACCTCGATCTCCGCTCCGCACGTTTTGCAGATTGGCATTGACCTCTCCTCCTCACTAGTAACGTGAGTAAAAGAATAGAGAGATGCGTAGAATTGTCAAGGCGAGGCAGGGTCGCCGTGGTAGTCTGCGGCGATGCTGATCGGCGCCCATGTTCCTGACGAGGACCCTCTCGGCGAGGCCCGGGCCATCGGGGCCGAGGCAATCCAGATGTTCCTCGGCAACCCCCAGAGCTTCGAGAAACCGACGCCGCGCGCCGACGTCGAGGCCCTACGGTCGGGCGGCATTCCGATCTACGTCCACGCCCCCTACCGGCTGAACGTCACCCATCCCTCGCCGCGCATCCGCGTCCCGTCGCGCAAGACCTTGGCGCAGACCGTCGATGCTGCCGCCGAGATCGGGGCGGCTGGCGTGATCGTGCACGGTGGCCACGCCGAGGACGATCCGGCCGAGGGGCCCACCCGCTGGTGGAAGGTCTTCGAGGAGCGGGAGTTCCCCGTCCCGATCCTCATCGAGAACACCGCGGGCGGGGACAACGCGGTGGCCCGCTACGTCGAGCAGCTCGACCGGCTGTGGCAGCGGCTGGCCGGCTTCGAGGTGGGGTTCTGCTTCGACACGTGCCATGCGTACGCGGCGGGGGAGGATCTCTCGGACGTGGTGGACCGGGTGCTCAAGGTGACCGGCAAGATCGACCTCCTGCACTGCAACAGCTCCCGGGATGCGCCCGGCACCGGGGCGGACCGCCACGCCAACATTGGGGCCGGCCAGATGGACCCGAGCGTCATCCTGGACATGGTCCAGACGTCCCAGGCACCCGTGGTGATCTTCGAGACGCCGTGGGCCGGCATCGCCGACGACCTGGTGTGGCTGCGAGGCAGCCTCTGATTGCACGTTCAACTTCGTGGTCATGGACCGGCATACCCACGGGTAGGCTCCTTTACGTATGGGCGTCCCTCGTATCAGGCTGGACCGCGAACTACCCGCTAGTCCCGAGGCTGCCCGGGAGGCCCGCAAGGCCCTCGGTGAACTCGCCCCCCACGTTCCCGCCCGCTACTTCGACGATGTCCGGTTGCTCGTGACCGAACTCGTGACCAACAGCCTGCGCCACAGCGCCCTCGGTGCGGGCGATGCCATCCACCTGGTCGTTCAGCTGGAGCCGGCGACGTTGCGCGTGGAGGTCCGTGACCCCGGCTCGGGGTTCGATGTCCCCGCCCCCCCGCAGACCCCGGACCTGGGGGCCGGCTGGGGCCTTTTCCTCCTCGGTCGCATTGCGGACCGGTGGGGGATCAGGGACCGGCCTTCCACCTGCGTCTGGTTCGAGATGGACCTTGCCTGACTGCGATATTGAGAATCCGTGACGCCGCTCACGCCGGCGAGTATTGGCGGTAAGCTGCGCTCACGACCTACTCCACATCGAACCTTGAGCGTGGCGCCCCCGGTCACGCACCCGCCTTCGGGACAGAGGAATCATGATGCTTGCTGAACGCCGCGCCTCCCGGCGCATCCGCCTCGGCACCGTCGACATCGGCGGGGGCGCGCCCATCTCCATCCAGTCGATGACCATCACGAAGACCGAGGACATCGGCGCCACGCTGATCCAGGTCCACGCCCTCGCCACCCAGGGGGCGGACATCGTCCGGGTGGCGGTGCCCCACGAGGGCGACGCCCGGGCACTACCGGCGATCGTCGCCCAGGCGGGCGTCCCCATCGTCGCCGACATCCACTTCTCCTACCGCCTCGCCCTCATGGCCCTCGAGGCGGGCGTGCAGGGGCTGCGGCTGAATCCCGGCAACATCCGTGACGACGGCCAGATCCGCACCGTCGTCCGCGAGGCGGCCGACCGCAAGGTCCCGATCCGCGTCGGCGCCAACGCCGGTTCGCTCGACCGGGGCATCGTGGCGCGCCACGGCGGCCCCACTCCCGAGGCCTTGGTGGAGAGCGCCTTGACCGAGGTGAGGATCCTCGAGGACGAGGGCTTCTCGGACATCAAGATCTCGGTCAAGCACCAGAACGTCGCGCAGATGATCGCCGCCTACCGCCTGCTGGCCGCCAGCTGCGACTACCCCCTCCACCTGGGGGTGAC
>JAOPZY010000091.1 GCA_025963875.1 Actinomycetota bacterium | reverse complement strand
GAGAGAGCAATGCCCCACCTGGTAACCGCCATCATCAAGCCGTTCAAGTTGGAGGAAGTGAAAGAGGCCCTGCGCGGGGCCGGCGTGCTCGGACTCACCGTTTCGGAGGTGCAGGGCTACGGCCGCCAGGGCGGCAAGAGCGAGGTGTTCCGCGGCTCTGAGTACAAGGTCGACTTCGTGCCTAAGGTCAAGATCGAGGTCCTGGTCGAGTCGTCGCAAGCGGAGAAGATCATGGACATCATCGCTTCGGCGGCCCGAACCGGGAAGATCGGGGACGGCAAGCTCTGGGCCATGCCGATCGAGCGCCTCATGCGGGTCCGCACGGGTGAGCTCGGCGACGACGCGGTCTAGTGAGCCAGAGCGCGCTGCTACGCTCCACCGACGGTACGGCGTACCCCGGGGTCTTGCGGGCGGCCTCGGGTGCGTCCGATGTCGTCATCGTGCGCTGGCCTGAGGAGGCGGCCACCCTGGAACGCCTGCGCACCCTCGGGCAGCCACGACTGCTGCTCGTCGCGCCGGACGCCGCTGCCCCCGCGACCGACGACTGCGACGAGGACTGGATCCGGCTGCCCGCCGAGGACGCCGACATGCGCGTCCGGATCTCGACGGTGGCCGCCCGGGCGGCCCGCCATGCCCAGCCCCCGGAGGTGAAGGGGGATGGGCGGCTGACGTTTCGCGGCCATTGGGTGGGGCTGACCGGCATCGAAGAGTCGGTGGCCCACGTCCTCTCGGAGCACTTCGGGGAGGTCGTCGACCACCCGACGGTGCAGGCTGCCGCATCCGTGGTCCGCCAGCCGTCGCCGAATGCCCTCCGGGTGAGCATCTCGCGGCTCCGCAAGCGGATCGCGCCGCTGGGCCTCGTCGTGCGGAGGGTGCACAACCGGGGCTACGTGATGGACGTGGGCTGAAGGAGGCGAGAGGAGGGGAGCGGCCCCCCACGCGGCCGCCCGGGGTGGGCGGTTTGCGGAAGGAACGGGCAACCGCGAGGAGGCCTGCTCTTCTCCAGAACGATGCCGGAACGCACCGAGTTCCCGTGCCGCCCCGCACTCCCTGAGGCGGGAACCAAGGTGAGGAGTTTTTGGTACCTAGACAGGCTGGGGTGAAATTGGGGGGCCCGCCTGCGCGAAAATGCAGCTCAGACTGTCGATGCTCAGCTGGGGTCGCCCCCTCCGGCGTGGTGCCAAGGGCGCAAGGGCCTCTTCGGCCGCGATCTGGTCCCCCCCTTTCATGCCTCGTTGGTGGCCGCCCGGGCCATAGGGACTGTCGCAGAATGACGAGCCGGGGTATGGCTTTCTCGGGATCTCCGCGCCACCCAGGGGGCCGGAGGAGGAGGTTGGGAGCCTAGAGCGCGTATGCGCGCGATTCGCTCCCAACTTCGGACCGGGGCCGGTCGGAAACGGAGCAATTCGGGCGGTAAACGGGCCGTGTACAACCTCGGAGGCCCCCCTCTAGCAACACCTTTCCTCCTCACCTCGGTCCCGTGCCTCGGTTTTCCCGGAATGGGTTCTTTTCTCGTCTGATCCTGCCGACATTATTTGCGGACATCGACGCACATCTTGTGAGGAGACCGCATGGGTTCGGATCAGCACGACGACGAGATCGACCGACTGGCGGCTCGCGTGGAAGTGCTGGAGCGCGACGTCGGCATCATGAGGGGGATCCTCTGGCACAGCGGCGGCGTGGCCCAGGGGCAGGCTCCCACGGCCACAGGGGCGGCCGCCCAGGCGAAGGCCGCGCAACAGCGATCCCAGGGCGGCCCGCCGTGGGTGAGCCAGCCCCGGCGCCGTCAGCCACGAGCCGCCGCTCCGGGCCTCCCGGGTGGGTCCGTGCGAACGGCCCCCGACGAGGCGAGGCTCGTGGGGACCTGGTTCGCACGCGGCGGGGCGCTGGCGATGCTCATCGGGGCTGGCTTCGCCTTCAAGTACGGGATCGACCGCGGGTTCATCACGGAGCAGCTCAGGGTGCTGATCGGGCTCCTGGCCGGTCTGGGGTTCGTCGCATGGGGCTACTGGGCTCGGGGCAAGGGCTGGCACACCTTCTGTCAGGCAGTGACAGCCGGCGGCATCGCCATCTGCTACCTCTCGGTGATCGTCGCCAACCTTGCGTACCACCTCATCTCCGCGCCCGTCACGTTCGCCGCCCTGCTCGCGGTCACCGCCGGGAGCGCCACGCTGGCCTACGTCTACGATTCGCTGGCCCTGGCCATCCTGGCCACCATCGGCGGCTTCCTCAACCCGTTCCTCGCCTGGCAGGGTGGCAAGGTTCAGGGGATCCAGTTCTACACGTACCTCGCGGTCCTCGATGCCGGCGTCCTCGCCCTGGCCTTCTTCAAGGCCTGGCGGCCCCTCGATGCGCTGGCCCGGGCCGGCACCTGGTTGCTGTTCGGTATCGGCCTGTCCACCGTGGGCTTCGGCGTTGCCGAGGCCTTCGCCACCGCATTCCTCCTGCTCTTCATCGCCGTGCCCATCTTCGCCACCCTTGCGCCCGCCCGCCGCGACGGGCAGCCGAGCGACGAGGTGGACGGGGTGATGCTCGCAGTCAGCGCGGCAGCGTACTTCAGCTACAGCATGTTCCTGCTGACGCGGGCCGGCCATGCCGACCTCCGCGGCATCTTCACCTTCGGGCTCGCAGCCGCCTTCGCCGGGCTGGCCGGGCTGGCAGGCGCCGTCGCGCCCCGGGACCTGCCGCTGCGTCGGTTCCTGTGGGTGCTCTGCGTGGCGGCCACGACCGTCGCGATCCCGCTGCAGTTCCACCGCTTCGCACTTGCGCTCGCCTGGGCCGGCGAGGGCGTCGCAGTCACGTGGGCCGGCATGCGGGGACGGTCGGTCGCCGTGCGGACCCTGGGCGCCGCGATCCTGGGCGGGGGCGCCGTCGTGACGCTGCGCCTGCTCTTCGACCGGTACCGCCCACCCCACCTGATCCTGTCGACGGGGTCGGCCACCGTCCTGGCCGTGGTGGGGGCGCTCGCGGTGGACGCCTTCCTCTTCTCCCGCGACGCCGACCCGGACTCGCCGCGCCTGTGGTTCCCGTGGTACGCGGTCGCGGCCAACGGCCTCGCCGTCGCATGGATGACCGCTGAAGCCATCGCCCACTATCACGCCGTCCAAGGCGGGATCGGATGGCAGCCGCTGCAGTTCAGCCTGTCGACCATCTGGGGTCTCTACGCCGGCATCCTGCTCGCGGTGGGCGTCGCCACACGCCAGCGCTGGGCGCGCCTGGCGGCGCTCGGGCTGTTCGCGGCGACCGTCGCCAAGATGCTCGTGGTGGACCTGTGGACGCTCAGCACCGGTGAGCGGGTCCTGGCATTCATCGGCGTCGGCTGCCTGCTGCTTGCGTGCTCCCTCATGTACCACCGCTTCAAGGACATGATCCTTGGGGCGGTGACATGATCCTTGAGGCGGTGGCCTAGGTCCTCGGTGCCGGACTAGGTGCCCGCGAGGAACAACCTGCGTGGTCATGCCGCGCCGGCCTCCGCTTCGCGCTTTTGACGCCGCTGGCTGCACCCCGAGCAGGTGCTCGAGCGCCCGGGCCTGGCGGGCGGTGGGCTGGAGCAGGTACTGGAAGGACCGGAACGAAGCC
>JAOPZY010000266.1 GCA_025963875.1 Actinomycetota bacterium | reverse complement strand
CGAACGCAGGACCGTGTCGACGTTGCGGCTGGTCCAGATCCAGTTGCGGGCGTCGCCCGGCGACTGGGTCAGGTTGTAGGCGACGTGGCGCAGCCACACCAACAGGAGCGTCTCCCGGTCGACGGCCACGCCCGCCTCGCCCGTCAGGAAAGACTGGACGACGGGGCCGAGCTCCCTGCCCTCCGCCAGCATCCGCATGTGGACCACCAGGTAGAGGAGGTCGTGGGCCGGGAGCTCCCGGGCGGCTGCCCACTCCCAGTCGATGATGCCTGCCACCCGCGGAGCGTCCGCCGAGGCAGCGTCGTTGTCGAAGATGACGTTGGCCGGCCAGTAGTCGCCGTGGACCCAGGCGACGTCCACGCTCCGGCCCTCCCAGGCCCGGCGGAGGAGCTGCTCCAGACGCTCCAGCGCTGCAGCGTTGCGGGTGGCGGGGGCCAGGAGGCGGACCCTGCTGCCTACCCAGCGCTCCAGCAGCTCGTCGTCGACCACCACCTGGGTCGACGTCGCCTGATGGAAGCGGCCGATGACAGCAGCCGCCGCCGCCACGACCCGGTCTCTCATCGAGGGATCGCCGAGCAGCACGCGGCCCTCGACACCGGGAACCGCCCGCTCCACGGTGTAGGCGATCCCGCCGAGCTCGCCTTCGGCCAAGCGGCCGGGGATCAGCTCCGCCAGCTCTCCCAGCGACCGCTCGGCCCTCAGGGCTGCGAGGGCCTCGGCCTCCCGGCGCTGGCTTGCGACGCCGCCGGGTGTGGCGGGCATCTTCACGACGGCAGCCGCCGGCTCGCCCGGCGCCCCGACCATCAGCACCGCCACCTGGGTGCCGGAGAGGTGGGCCGCCTGCAGGACCCAGCCTGCGGCTTCCTCGAGGCCGGACTGGGCGACGATCTCCCGGAGAACCGAGGGCAGCAGATCGGTGGCCTCGCCCATCCGCCGGCGGCCGTCCAGGGTTCGCCGGAGGCGGGCCTGGACGAGCGAGACGCCAGCGCTAGCCCTACGCACGGGACCTAATGCACCCCCGCATAAGTCCCACGCATGTTGGCGTCGGATCTCTGCGATCCTCGCAGGGTGCCGTTGTCGACGGTATGAACCGTCCCCGGAGCCGGAGACCCGACCCCTGGACGGCTCGCCTGCGAGCGACTCCCGGGTCCCCCCGGGCGGCCCGGTGCCGGGCAGGACCTGCGCTCATCGTAGAGGTGACGGCGCCGGTCACGCCGTGCTGGGACAGTCCCAGCCCGACGGTGCGTGACGCGTGCGGGAGCACGCGTGGATCCGCCGCCTCGTGCGGCGATGTTTCGGGCACCGACGAGATCCCGGTGGCCCGTGTGCCCGCAGTAAGGGCAGGAGAAGGAGCGTCCCTTGGGCTTGGGGACCGCCTTGCGGCACTCCGGGCAGGTGGACGACGTCCCCCGCTCGTTCACGAGCACCACGGCGATCCCCGCCAGCTCGGCCTTGTTGCTCAGGCACGCCATGAGATGCGTGCGCCGCCAGTTGCGAAGCCGCAGGTTCTGCTGTCGTCCGCGGTCCCGGGTGGTGATGCCTTTGGGATCGCCGACGACCACGGTGCCCACCCTGTGCTCCACCAGCCACGACACCACACCCTTGGCCGCCTCGTGCTGGCCTTGGCGGACCCTGCGGCGGTGACGGGCCTCGGCTCTGCGCTGGGATGCCCGGTGGCGCCGCCATCGGCGACTACCTTTCTGTCCCTTGCTCGGAGCCCTTGCCGCCGCCTTCTGGGACCGTCGCTTGGTGTCCTCGAGGTGCAGGCGCTCCTCGGAGCGGATGGCCCGGCCCGAGACCAGGAAGCCCTCGTCGCCGGCAACCACGGCGTAGGGATGGATGATGCCGAGGTCAACCCCTGCCGTCCTCGTGGGATCCAGGTCGTGCACCTCGACCGCCACCTCGACCGTGACATCGAGGTAAAGCCGTCCAGCCTCGGCGACGAGGGTGACCGAGCGGATGCTCTCCGCCGGGTAGGGGACCTCCCTGCCGAGGCGCACCCACAGCTCGGGAGCGCCCTTGGAAACCCTGAGCCGGACGCGGGAGTCGTCAACGGCGAAGCATCCCTTGCGAAAGCGCACCGGGACCAGTGCCCGCTTGCGCCGGGGGAACCCGGCCCGTACACCCAGCCTCTGGCGCTTGGCAGCCTCGAAGAAGGCAGTGGAGTAGTTCTTCAGGACCGCCTCGGCGCACTGCCGCGACAGCTCCCCGAAGCTTGTGCCCGTGAGCTCCCGGCACAGGGCCGAGAAGTTGGCCACCTCGGGGCGGTGCTGCTCCCGGAGCCGGCGGTTCCCGTCGATCACCCAGGCCCACACGTCCCCGGCGGAGCGCAGCAGGCCGTAGCAGCGACGGCGCTGGGCAGAGGTGGTCCGCAGGGCGATCCTGGCAGTGCGGTGGACCGAACTAGCAGAACACATGTTCGCAAGGATAGCGACGGGTACCGACAGAAAACGCCGCCTTTCCAGGCCCGGCGAAGAAAGTTTGAAAGAGAGGCGACCCTTCTCATCTCGAAGATGTGGAGGCCAAATCAACTGACTGTTATTAATGCGAGGCAGCACTAGGATCCCGCTGAGTATCCGGCGCCTTGACGGGTGCCTCGGGTGAGTATCCGGCGCCTTGAGGGGCGCCTCGGGCCGAGCGCCTGGTGGCATACGCCCGCCAGATGCGATCCGTGGCATCGATCCGCATCTCGTCGGGCGTCCCGGCCGCCGACATGAGCTGCGCCCGGTGGAGGCGCTCTGCGAGCGCACGGTACTGGGCCCGCAGCGCTTCGAGATGGTCGGGCCGTTCCTCGGGGCGCCGCTGGATGGTCACCTCACTCGGCAGGTCGAGCACCAGCACCAGGTGCGGCCCAGGAGCCGAGTGGGCAAGGAACCCGAAGAAGAGACGTTTCGCCCACACGAGCGGGGGCGCGGGCGGGAGGAGGGCGTCGTAGACGTGGCGGTCGAAGATCACCAGCTCACCCTTTGCCCGGTGGTACCGGCTGTTCAGGTAGCGGCGCCACACCTTGACGGGCCGGTTGGCGGCGGCGAGCCCGGCCCGGAGAATGGAGCGTCGCTGGCCCTCCTCGCCCTGCCACAGCCCCATGTAGACGAGGCTGGCCGGCAGGCCGAAGTTGGCGACGATCCCCGAGGAGAGGGTGGACTTCCCGGCACCGTCCGGCCCCAGGAGCGCGACGCTGAACCCCCGACCGTGGCGCATCCTCCACGCCCCTGCCGGCAGCCGTCCCAGCCCGCGGAGCAACCCCTCCGCCCGGGTGGCCAGGGGGTGCGCCGCAGTCGCCTGCCGGGGGAGCTCCGCCCCGACCGCAACAAGCTCGTCCCAGCTCCCCGCCGCCGCGGCCTCGATGATCCGGGTGGCGTCCCATCCGGGCGGGCAATGCCTGCCCACGAGCTCGCCGAACTCCCCCGTTGGCGACGCCACAGGTGCCAGGTGGGAGAGGCGGCCCTGGTGCCGCTCCGCCACCGACCCCTTGTCGACGATGCAGTGCAGCAGGAGGGCCCAGAACGCATCGTCCGGGTCGAGGCCCCAGACGCCGCCCTCCCGGCGGCGTCGCGCCAGGCACCCCGCCGCCACACCGGTGCGGAGGCTGGGCAGCATCCAGTTCACGAGGAAACTGGCGTGGGGGCCATAGGCCAGCTCGGGCTCGACGTCGAGCTCGATCCACTGATCGGTCGCGGCGTGGTAGCCGAGGAAGGACCGGTGCACCCCCCCGCCCCACTTGTCGATGGGCACCACGGCGAGCGGCGCCAGCGCCGCCTCCATCGCTGGGATCTGGGAGGGATCGACCAACAGGTCGACATCGCCGCTGGGCGCGGCGAGAGTCGCCTCGCCCCGGAGGAGGCACCACCGGATCTCGGCGGCGTCGAGCGCTGCGAAGACGTCGGCCAGCAAGGGGTGGACGGCCCGGGTCTCGACCGGCACGGGCGGATCAGCGTTCATCACACAACCATATGCTTCGAACCCGGATGGGGACCGTCAGCGCTGGAGCAGACCCCCGAGTCGCAACAGCCACGATGTGGGGGGCGCCGCAGCGTAGGCCCGCCACAGCTGAGCGGTGATCTCGCGACGCAGATGTTCGGTGTCCATCGACGCCCCGTCGGAGGACTCGTGGGAGGCGGGCGCCTCGACGACGATGGCATCGGGCAGGCGCTGGGCAAGGTCGAGGTAGCGCTGCCGGACGCTCTCGTAGGGGACGTCGGGGCGGAGCTTCCGCACCTTCGGGGGCGTCGGGTCGTCAAGCACGACCACGACGTCGGGGGCAGGGCAGGCCCGGCCAAGGAGGACTCGGCGAAGCTTGCCGAGCGCCCGGGCAGGCCTGGCGGGTGGCAGCCGGTAGTCGTACGTGTAGCGGTCGAAGATCACGAGCCGGCCCTTCGCTCGCCGCTGGCGTCCGGTGAGGTAGCGAAGCCAGAAGGTCACCAGGGTCACGATCAACCCGGCCCTGGTCAGTTTGCCGCCGCGCGAGCGTGGAGCGGCACTCATCCGCATGAAGGTCACCGGGAGGTAGAACGTCCGGCCCAACTCCTCGGCCAGGGCAGCCTTGGCAGCCGGCTCGGGAGCCAGCAGCGCCACGGACAGCCCCCTCGGGGCAGGCAGCAGGCGCCGGGCGGAGAAACGCCGCAGCGTGCGGTTGGCGAGGTTGCGCCGGCGGGCGGCGCCCTCCTGCCGGCGCGCCCAATCGGCGGCGAGCACCGGGGCGAGACGCTCCAGGGCGTCCCAGTCCCCGTCCCAGACGCAATCGACGAGGACGTCCGTGCTCCAGCGCTCCGGCAGGAACGAAGCGACAACCCGGCCGAGGGGGCCTTCCGTCCTCGCCTCGACCGCCAGGCGCTCCAACGTCTTGGCGAACGCGGGGGGCCGCGCTCCGAGCAGCGTGGGGTCGTCGAGCAGCACGTGGAGGAGCAGGGTCCAGAAGGCGTCGTCCGCCGCGAGCACGTAGACGCCCCCCTCCCAGCGCCGCCGCTCCAGGCAACCCCCTTCGGCGCCGGTCTCCAACTCGGCGTAGGGGCCGTAGGTCAGGCGGGTTGCGATGTCGAGGATCACCCAGCGGTCGCTCTGGGGGTTGTAGCCGACGAAGCGGGCCAGCGGGCCGCGGCCCCACGTGGGGATGGGGGCGAAGCCGTTCGCCTTCAGGACGCGGCGTGCGGTGGTGAGCGCCGAGCGGTCGACGAGGGCGACGACCTCCTCGTCGGCGACCTCCGGCCCCTTCTCCGGGAGGCCGAGGAGGCACCAGCGCACCCCCGACTGCTCGAAGTCACGGAAGACCGGTGCGAGGATGGGGTCGAGCGGGAAGGGGACCTTTGGCGCCGGGAGTTGCGACTCGTGCCGGGGCGCCCGCGTCTCAAGGGACCCTCCGAGCGGGGAGATCCCCTGCGGAGGAACGTCCTCCTCGGGGAAGACCGTGGCTAACGGGTCCAGCTCGTCCAACGGTTCCATGCCGTACCCGCCCCCTCCGCGGGCCCCTGGCCAGGGGAAGACCCAGGGGAAATGAGAATACCCCAGAGCGCGAGGTTTTCCCCAGCCCGGTGCATGTTGACCGTGGCAGCCCCCGCTCAGGGTCTGTAACCCGCCCCCCTATGGCTGCGAGTGTGAGCGGTTAGGCGCCGACCGACGAGGGGGCCGGCAGCCTCGTCAGGACGAGGGGCCCGGCGGGTGTCACCGCCACCGTGTGCTCGAAATGGGCGGACAGCTTGCCGTCGGCGGTCACGACGGTCCATCCGTCGTCCAGGGTCCGGGTGCGCCAGCCGCCGGCGTTGACCATGGGTTCGATGGCAAAGACCATCCCGGCCTCGATGACGGGGCCGCGCCCGGCCGGCCCGAAGTTCGGGATCTGCGGGTCCTCGTGCAGGTTGCGCCCTATGCCGTGGCCCACGAACTCCCGGACCACCGAGAACCCCTCGTGCTCGACCACCCGCTGGACCGCGTGCGAGATGTCGGTCAGGCGATTGCCCGGCCGGCACATCTCGATCCCGGCCTCGAGCGAGGCCTGGGTCACGTCGAGCAGGCGCTGGGACTTCGGCGTGATCGTCCCGACGGGGTAGGTGTGGGCGCTGTCGGCGTGCCAGCCGTCGAGGATCAGGCCCACGTCCACCGAGAGCAGGTCCCCGTCGGCCAGCGGGGCGTCGTTGGGGATCCCGTGGACGATCACCTTGTTGGGCGAGGCGCAGATGCTGCCGGGGAATCCCCGGTAGCCGAGGAACGAGGGCTCGGCACCCTTCTCCCGGATCAGGCGCTCGGCCATGGCGTCGAGGTCGAGGGTGGTGACCCCAGGGGCCACCGCGGTTTTCAGTTCGTTGATCACGTCCGCCAGGGCCTGCCCGGCGACAAGCATCTTCTCGATCTGCTCAGGACTCTTCTTCTGGATCATTTTTTCTCCCCCGAGGCTGCGGCCCTCAAGAGCCGTTCGTACACCTCCTCGGTCGACCCGATGGCGTCGACTTCGTCGAGGATGCCCCTCTCACCGTACAAATCGTACAGCGGCTTTGTCCGCTGCCCGTAAACTTCCAGCCGGCGCAGGACCGTTTCCTCGCTGTCGTCCTCCCGCTGCACCAGCGGGGTGCCATCGATGTCGCAGAGTTTGTCCACCTTGGGCGGGTTGGTCACGAGGTGGTAGACCGAGCCGTCGACAGGACAGACCAGCCGGCCGGACAGGCGCTTGACGATCTCCGGCCCCGTGACCATGAACTTGATCGCCTTGTCGAGGGACGCTCCCTGCATTGCGAGCGACTCGTCGAGCATCTTCGCCTGGTCCACGCTTCGAGGATACCCATCGAGGATGAAGCCTCCCGCGGCGTCCGGCTGGCTGATGCGCTCCTCGACGATCGAGTTGGTGAGGTCGTCGGGGACGAGCTCCCCACGGTCCATGTAGGAGTGGAGGCGGCGCCCCAGCGGGGTGTCGGCGTTTGCAGCAAGCCTGAGCATGTCGCCGGTGGCGATGTGCGGTACTCCCAGGTGGGCGGCGAGCCGAGCCGCCTGGGTGCCCTTCCCCGCGCCGGGTGGTCCTAGGAGGACGATTCGCAAAGCCAGCGCTTCCCCTGGGCCGGCGCCATCTACGTCAGGAAACCTTCGTAGTGACGCATCAGCAGCTGGGACTCCAACTGTTTCATCGTTTCGAGCGCGACGCCGACGGTGATGAGGATGGAGGTCCCGCCGAAGGGAAAGTTCTGGACCTTGAGCAAAGCGAGGGCGATGGAAGGGAGGATCGCCACGGCCGCGAGGAAGAGCGATCCGGGGAGGGTGATGCGAGTGAGGATGAAGTCCAGGTGCTCGGCCGTGGAGCGGCCCGGCCGGATGCCGGGGATGAACCCGCCGTACTTCTTCATGTTGTCCGCCACCTCGATGGGGTTGAAGGTGATGGCCGTGTAGAAGTAGGCGAAGAAGATGATGAGGAAGCCGTACAGGACGATGTGGACGGGCGACGCCTGGTTCTCGACGTTGTTCGACAGGAAGCTGTTGAGGCTCTTCCACGGGATGATCGTCGACACGAGCGCCGGGAAGTACAGGACGCTCGAGGCGAAGATGATCGGGATGACGCCCGCCTGGTTGACCTTGAGCGGGATGTAGGTCGACGAGCCACCGTAGAGCTTGCGGCCCACCACCCGCTTCGCGTACTGGACCGGGATGCGGCGCTGCCCCTGCTCGACGATGACGATCGCCAGGATGATGAGGATGCCGAGGGCGAGGATCAGCGCGAACCACCCGGCCCCCTTCTGCTGGTAGATGGCGTGGCCCTCGGCGGGGAGGCGGGCGACGATGGCGGCGAAGATGAGGATGGACATGCCGTTGCCGACGCCGCGGGTGGTGATCAGCTCGCCGAACCACATGATGAGGGCGGTGCCGGCGGTGAGCGTCAGCACGATGAGTGCCACCCTCGCCGGCGTGAAGTGGGGGATCAGGTCCACCGACTGGCCCTGGGCGTTCGTCAGGCCTCCCTTGTGGAAGAGGAAGGCGAGTCCGGTGGATTGGAGGATCGCCAGGCCGACCGTGAGGTACCGGGTCCACTGCGTGATCTTCTTGACCCCGATCTCGCCCTCTTTCTGCCAGGCCTCGAGCTTGGGGATCACGACCGCAAGGAGCTGCATGATGATGCTCGAGGTGATGTAGGGCATGATCCCGAGGGCGAACACCGCGAGCTGGGTGAGCGCGCCGCCCGAGAAGAGGTTGAGCAGGCCGAGCACGCCGCCGTTGACGCTCGTCAGGCTCCGGGCCGTCTTGATGTCGATCCCCGGCACCGGGATATGGGAGCCCAGCCGGTAGAGGGCGATGACGAAAAGGGTGAAGAGCAGCTTCTTGCGAAGGTCCGGGACCTTGAAGGCGTTGACAAACGCTGAAAGCACTAGGGCTCCTCGTGGCGACAGCCGGGAACGGGGAACATCACCTCAGCTTCGTTCGATCACCTCGACGCCGCCACCGGCAGCCTCGAGCTTCGCAACCGCGCTCGAGCTGAAGGCGTGCGCCCGTACCCGGAGGACCTTGGCGACGTCTCCCTCGCCGAGGACCTTGACCGGACCCTTCTTCTTCACCAGCCCTTTGGATCGCAGCGTGTCGGGGTCGACGAGGGCACCCGGCTCGAACGCCGCCTCCAGCGCCGCCAGGTTCACGACGGTGTACGGCACCCGGTTCGGCGAGCGGAAGCCCGGCAACTTGGGCAACCGCATCTGCAGGGGGATCTGGCCGCCCTCGTAGGTGCGGGCGATCTGACCCCGGGCCTTGGCGCCCTTGGTGCCCCGGCCGGCGGTCTTGCCGCCGTCTCCGGCACGGCCGCGACCCACGCGGCGCCTTGGCCGGGTGGACCCGGGGGCTGGGGCGAGTTCGTGCAGCTTCATTGGCCTCTCCGCTTCCGGTCGCCGTCGGCCCGCCCGTTTGCAGGCTCGACCTCCACGAGGTGCGAGACCTTGTTGATCATCCCGAGGATCTCGGGGCGGTCCTGGTGCACTACCGACGAGCGGATGCGCGTCAGCCCGAGGGCCCGCAGGGTGCGGCCCTGGTCCGCCTTGCGCGAGGCGGCGCTGCGTACCTGGGTGACTCTCACGTCGGCCATCGTTCGATTATGACCTGGAACTGGCGGTAGGTTCAGGGTGGGGGGCGCCGCTGGAATGGGCGGTGACCACCTTCGGCCGCAGCAGGTAGGCCGGCGCCACCTCCTCGACCGTCTTGCCACGCCGGCGAGCGACGTCCTCGGGTCGCTGGAGGGAGCGCAGGCCGTCGATCGTGGCGTGCACGATGTTGATAGCGTTCGACGAGCCGAGCGACTTCGACAGGATGTCCTTGATGCCGGCCGCCTCGACCACGGCCCGGACGGGACCGCCGGCGATGACCCCGGTTCCCGGCGAGGCGGGCTTCAGCATCACGACGGCGCCGGACGCCTCGCCGAGCACCTGGTGGGGGATGGTCGCGAGCACGAGGGGAACGTCGAACATGGACTTGCGCGCCGACTCGGACGCCTTGGCGATGGCGGCGGGAACCTCGCGGGCCTTGCCCTGCCCGACGCCGACCCGCCCGTTGCCGTCGCCGACGACGACCACGGCGCTGAACGAGAAGCGCCGGCCGCCCTTGACGACCTTGGCGACCCGCCGGGGCCTCCCGACGATGCGCTCGATGTAGCCGGCCCGTGCCTCGTCGTCGCGGCGGTTGCCGCCATCGCGGCGCGGGCCGTCACGGCGCCCGCCGCCCGGGCCGCCGTCGCGGCGGCCGAAGCCACCGGGCCCGCCCGGTCCGCCGGGTCCCCGGCCTCGCCCTGCGCTTGGTGGTGGTGGCATCAGAACTCCAGTCCGGCGCTGCGTGCGCCATCGGCCAGGGCCTTCACGCGGCCGTGGAAGCGGAACCCGCCGCGGTCGAAGACCGCCGACGTGATGCCCTGCGCGGTCGCCCGCTCGGCGAGCAGCTTCCCAACGGCCCCTGCCCGCTCGACCGGCGGGGTGGTCGCGGAGCGCAGGGCGGCCTCTTCGGTCGAAGCTGAGGCCAGCGTTGCGCCGGCGACATCGTCGATGAGCTGGGCATGGACGTGACGGTTGCTCCGGAAGACGGCCAGCCGTGGCCGCGCCGGCGTGCCCGAGACCTTCTTGCGGACGCGGGCGTGGCGGCGGACGCGGGCTGCGTGGGCAGTCTTGGTCACTCAGAATTCCAATTTTGAGGGTTACTCACTTCGACGCCTTTCCTGCCTTCTTGCGGATGCGCTCGCCCTCGTAGCGGACACCCTTCTGCTTGTAGGGATCGGGCTTGCGCAGCGCCCGGATCTCCGCAGCGACCTGGCCCACCCGCTCCTTGTCGGCGCCACGGATGGTGATCCGCGTGGGCGTCGGCACCTCGAAGGTGATGCCCTCGGGGGCGGGGTACCGGATGGGGTGGGAGTAGCCGAGCGCCAGCTCGATGCCGTCGGGCCGGGCCGTGCAGCGGTAGCCGACGCCGTGGATCTCGAGCTTGCGCTCGAAGCCCTGGGTCACCCCGATCACCATGTTGGCCACCAGGGTGCGGGTCAGCCCGTGCAGCGAGCGGTGCTCCCCGGAGTCGGAGGGCCGGACGGCGAGGAGCGTGTCTCCCTCGCGCTGGAACGCGATGGCGGCGGGGATCGTGCGCTGGAGGGACGCCTTCGGGCCCTTGACGCGTACGAACCCGGGCTCGATGTCGACGTCGACCCCGGTGGGTACCGTGATGGGCATCCTTCCGATACGGCTCATTGCATCTCCTCTGCCTACCAGACGTGGGCGACGACTTCGCCACCCACGCCGGCCCGCTTGGCCTCGCGGTCGGTCATCATGCCCGACGATGTCGAAAGGATGGCGATCCCCATGCCCCCCAGCACCTTGGGGAGCTGGGTGCTGCTCGCGTGCACGCGGCCGCCGGGCTTGGAAATACGCTTGATGCCCGAGATCGTCCTCGCCCGGCCCTGCCCGTACTTCAGGCGGACGCTGAGGGCGGGATGGCCGCTGTCGGCCGTCATGGTCTGGTAGTCGGCGATGTAGCCCTCCGACTTCAGGATCCGGGCGATCTCGATCTTCACCTTCGACAGGGGCATCTCGACCGTGTCGTGCTCGGCCCCCTGCGCGTTGCGGATCCGGGCGAGCATGTCGGCGATGGGATCGGTCATGGACATGACAGGCCCCTACCAGCTCGCCTTGGTGATACCGGGCACCTCGCCGCGGTGGGCGAG
>JAOPZY010000230.1 GCA_025963875.1 Actinomycetota bacterium | reverse complement strand
ACGAGTGCAATGGCGGCGATCCACCACAGAAGATGCAGGGCGAATCCTGCGCCGAACAGCAGCAGAGTGATGATCAGAAATGCGAGCAGCACTCCCATATCCCCTCCCTTGTCATTCCGCTTGCCGCCAACTGCCAGACATCATTTGCTACCGCATTGTTTACCCACTTACTGTAGGTTTACCCCTGTGAGTTAACCCTTCGGGTTGGTTCCGGTCACTGGCTCCTGAGGATCGATGGCCGTGTCGTCCCGAGCATCGGAAGTCCCGTGGGGCCGGCCAGCAGGGGTGTCGTCGTGCCCTGTGGTGGTGCGACCCGGCTCCTTGCCTTCCTCCTCGATCATCTCTTCGCCTTTGCGGACACCCGGCACGTGCGCGGGCGCTTCGTCAGCCATGTGATGCCTCCTTTCCTTGCTCGTCTTGCCACGGATCTACCCGCGGTTAACAAGCCCTAAACAAAGGGTCTGGGTCCGCGCTAACGGAGAAATCGACCGGGGAAAGGTGGGAGATTGAACCGCGGAAGTGCGTTTAAGATTCGGGTTTGCGGGCAGTGGTATGGGCCGCTTCCCAGAGCCCACGCTTGTAGCCGCGCCAGGCGGCGATGGAGCCCGTGACGTTGGTGTGCTGGACGTCCGTCCGGATCCCTAGGCGGTGCAGGACGGTGGCCCCGGGCAGGGCCGCGAGGCTCATCCAGTAGAGGCGGCGGCCCGACCGGACGCCGGTGGCGGTCACGTCCTGCATGTGTACCTCGGTGAAGCCCGTCCTGGACACGAAGGCAAGGAACTGCTCGGTCGTCGGCAGCGGGGGCATCACCCAGGCGGCGCACCAGAGGTCCACCATGCGCTGCTCCTCCTCGTTGGCGGGGGGCCGCTTCAGGTAGATGTCCCGTACCACGAGGCGCCCACCCGGCTTCAGCAGCCGGTAGGCCTCGGCCAGGGTGTCGCGCTGATCGGGGGAGTGGGCGATGCTCTCGCAGGCCCAGACCACGTCGAAGCTCTCGTCGGGGAGGCCGGTGTTCTTGTAGTCGCGCTGCAGGATCGTCACGCGGTCGTCGAGGCCACGCCGGTGCACGAACTTGCGGGCGTGGCCCACCTGCTCGGGCGAGACGTTGACGCCGACGACGGTGGCCCCGCGCTCGGACGCCAGCCAGATGGACGAGCCGCCGACCCCGCAGCCTGCGTCGAGCACCCGGTCGCCCGGCCCGATGCTGACGGCCTCGGCCATGACCTCGTTGGTGCGCAGGAGCGACTGGGCGTGGGTGCGGGTGGTCTCATCCCAGTACCCGAAGTGCATGCCGAGGTTCTTGCGGTTGATCCAGAAGAAGCGGTAGTCGAGCCAGCACTCGCGGTAGTAGCGGGCGATGGCCTGCTGGTGGTCATCCAGCTCGATCTCGGCGACGGTATCCATGCGGGACGATTCTAGTCGGCCCTCCTCGTGCGCCGTCGCGTCGTCGCGTCAGGGGAAGAGGTCCCCCATCGGCGTCGCCGCTGCCGAGTTGCCCAGTTTCGGCAGGCCCCAGGCGTCCTCGATGGTGCGCAGCAGCGAGTAGTGGTCGTAGGGGGTGGAGGAGCGGTATCCCTTCTTCACGCCGGGACCCGCTGCGACCATCGTGACCTGCCCGCCGCCGTGGAGGTTGCTCGTCCCCTCGTCCCAGACCAGGAAGAGGGCGCCGTTGGGCCCGAGGGTGCCGAGGAGCTGCGGCACGATGCCGGCGAGGTACGTGTCGCCGGTGGCGACCGAACAGTCGTGCATGTCGTTGCAGAGGTTCGGCGTCAGCCAGGTGAAGGCAGGGAGTGCCCCGGCGGCGATGTCGCCGGGGAGGCGGCTGCCGGCCACGACGTTGCCGCACGAGCCGGCCACGATGCCGTTGTAGTAGACGAAGGGGTCGTGGCGCACCGCGTACTGGCCGCTGTCCGCCTGGGCGCAGGGCGACGGCATGTCCTCCATGTAGGCCCTCCAGCCGATGCCGGCTGCCGCCATCTCCTCGACCACGCTCGTTCCCCCGGTGCAGGATGCTGCCGGCGTGCAGTCCGTGGTGACGCCGAACGTGGACCCGCCTGTCAGGGCCAGGTAGTTGGGGAGAGACGGATGGCTCACTGCGTAGTACTGGGTGGCCGACGCCCCTACCGCCGCCAGGCTGTTGACGTACGGCGCGCTCGCGTTGCCGATGATGCTGGAGTACTCCTCGTTCTCCATGAGCACCACGACGACCTTGGAGAAGTGCGGGATGCCGGGCTTCGGCGGTGCCGGGACGGGCGGGGGGACCGGGGTGGGGGCCCGGACCGGCTGTGCTGTGGAACGAGGCGGGTCAGGAGCGGGCGTGACGGTGCTTCTCGGCGTCGTGGGGGCCGCGGTGGTGGTTGTCCCGGCCGGGAGGCCGGCCCCGACCGACGAGGCCTTGTGACCGATCGAGCGTGCCCCGCCGAGGGTGTTCGGGATCGGGCCGGGGCCGGAAACGGCTGCGGAGGGATTCACCTGCGGAGTCCCCACGGCGGTGGGCGACGGGGTCACGACCCGCCTCGTCACGGTTGGGAAGGGTGGCCCGCAAGCTACGAGCAGCAGAGCGCAACCAAAGATGAGACGCGCCCGCAGGCGACCGGTGAAGCCCACGCTGGGCCTTCGGCGCCCAGGCTTGAGACAAGCTGTGCAGCTACGGATAAGTTCGGAAAGAATCGCGTGTATGCACGCGAAAAGTTCCGGACTTTTCCGCCGTCCGCATTAACCCGTACGCATGAACTGGTCCAGGCTGACGAACCGATAGCCCCGTTGCTGGACCTCCCGGATGATGGTGGGCAAGGCGTCGGCGTCCAGCGTGGAGTGATCGGTGGCATTCGCCTGGACCTCCAGGATCACGATCTCGCCGGGCTGGAGGCTACCGAGCACCCGGGTGACCGCCGAGGACACCGACTGGCCCCCCGACGTCCCGAGGTAGCCCTGGGTGCCCGTCGTCCAGAAGACGCTGCCGTAGCCGAGGGAATTCACGACCTTGATGGTGCGGGCGTCGAGGTCACCAAACGGGGATCGAAACCAGGGCCGGGTGTCGCGCCCGGTCACCGACTTGATGATCTGGGCTCCCTCCAGGATCTGCTGGCGAGCCTCGGCGTCGCTGAGGGTCGGGAAGTGGACCAAGTCGGCGCTGTGGTTGCCGATCGAGAAGCCGCCGGCAGCGATCTGGCGGGCGTCGGCCGGGTGCGCCTGGACCCACCGGCCGTTGAGGAAGAAGGTCGCAGGTGTACCTGTGGCGCGGAGCGTTGCGAGGATCGAGGCCACGCCGCCGTCGTTGTTTCCGGCGTCGAAGGTCAGGGCTACCACCTTTTGCGTGGTCGGTAGGCGACTCCACTCGCTGCCCACCAGGGAAGCCGGGAGTGGCGGCGGGGTTGGGGTGGCCGGAGCGGCGGTCGGCAAGGCCGGAGCGGTTGTCGAAGCGACCGGCCCGGGCGCGACGCTCGTCGGCGTTGGGGAGGCGGACGGAACAGGTGCCCGGGTACCGCAGCCGGCCACGGCCAGAGCCAGCGAGATTGCCAAGACCAGTGCGGTCGGGCGGGTTGGCAGGGTTGCCCAGCTCAACGCGAGGAGAGGCCGGGCGGGTCTCGGGGCAGATGCACGAGGGCGCCGACCTCGTCGCCTGGGGTGTGGTCCGGCTCCGATCCTGCCTGCAGGTCAGGGTGATCCTGCTTCGCACCATTGGAGGCCGGCCCCGAACCGACCTCGACCAGGGCCGGCAGGTTGATCGTGAAGATGGCCCCCCCGCCCGGCCCGGGCCGGTTGGTTGCCGATGCCGTCCCCCCGTGGGCCGCCGTGATGGCGGCGACGATGGAGAGCCCGAGGCCCGACCCGCCCCTGTCCCTCGCACGGGAGGGATCGGAGCGGAAGAAGCGCTCGAAGATGTGCTCCGCGTCCTCCGGGTCGATGCCCGGCCCGGAGTCGGCCACCTCGACGATGGCCCGGTCGCCGGCGAGGCGAACCGTGACCGACGCCGCGGCGGCGGGAGGAGTGTGGGTCCGGACGTTGGCCAGCAGGTTGTCGGTCACCTGGCGGAGGCGGTCACGGTCGCCGATGACCTCGACCGAGCCCTCGACGTGCAGCGTAATGGGCCGCTCGGGATCGATGATCCGTGCGGCCTCCACGGAGTCGGCGGCAAGCGCCCCCAGGTCCACCGGCGCCATCTCCAGGGGCCGCCCCTGGTCGAGGCGGGTGAGCAGCAGCAGGTCCTCGACGAGCAGGCCCATCCGGGCTGCCTCGGACTCGATGCGGGCCATCAGGCGGGGCAGGTCCTCGGGGTGGCGGGCGGCACCTCGCCGGAAGAGTTCCGAGTAGGCCCGAACCGACGCGACGGGAGTCCGAAGCTCATGGGAGGCGTCTGAGACGAACCGCCGCAGGCGCTCCTCGGAGGCACGGAGGGCCGCCTCCGACGCCCGCCGCTCCTCGAAGGCCGCCTCGATGCGGGACATCATGGCGTTGAGGGCTTGACCGAGGCGGCCAACCTCCGTCCGGTCGTCGGCGCGGGCCACCCGCTCGGTGAGGTCTCCCGCCGCGATCTTCCCCGCCGTGCCTTCGATCTCCACCAATGGGCGGAGGCCGAGGCGGACCAGCCACGAGCCGAGAGCCGCTGTCGCGGCGAGCACGCCCAGCCCGACGAGGAGTTCGACCCAGACGAGGTTCGCCAGGGTCTTGGAGACGTTCTCGGGCAGCGCGACCACCGCCGTGGACGACCCCAGGTTGGAGACCTGGACCTCGTACCGCACGTCACCACTGGCTGACGACTTTGCCGAAAACGGGTTGCCCAGCTGCCCGGGCTCCGCGGGGATGTGCAGGGGCGTCGGCAGCACGGGCGCCGGTGCGTTCCTCGTGCCGATCAGCAAGCCTCCCTGCGGGTCCAGCACCTCGAAAAAGATGCCGGGGAACGTTATGGCGACCTGGTCGCCCAGCACCTGCGTCAAGCGCCCGGCTCCCAACGACTGCGAGATCCCTCGCGTTGCTCCCAACAGTTGACTCTCAAGCCGGTGCTGCAGGAAAGCTTGAAAGGCAAAATACGTGAAGACTCCGGCCCCGGTCAGGCCGACGGCCACCAGGGCGAGCGAGGCGGCCAGGAGCCGCCCGCGGAGGGACAACCTGGCCTACTCTCCCGTCCGCAGGCTATAGCCGACGAGGCGGATTGTGTGGATGAGCGGCGGCCCCAGGCGGTCCAGCTTCTTGCGCAGGTACGACACGAAGGTCTCCACCACGTTGTAGTCCCCGTTGAAATCGTAGTCCCACACGTGGTCGAGGATCTGGGCCTTCGAGAGCACCCGCCGGGGGTTGAGCATGAAGTAGCGGAGCAGGTTGAACTCGGTGGCAGTGAGGTGGACCTCGACCCCGTTGCGACGGACCTCGTGGGTCTCCTCGTCCAGGACGAGATCGGCGAACGACAGCACCGACTCGGCCTTGGGACCGCCCCTGGTGCGGCGCAGGATGGCCCGCACCCTCGCCACGACCTCGGCGAGCGAGAACGGCTTCGTCATGTAGTCGTCGCCGCCGACCGTCAAGCCGGTGACCTTGTCCTCGGTGGCGTCCTTCGCGGTGAGGAAGAGGATGGGGGTGCGGACGCCGTCGTTGCGCAGCCGACGGGTGAGCTGGAGACCGTCGACGTCGGGCAGCATGACGTCGAGCACGATCAGGTCGGGCTTGAACGTGCCCGCGACCTTGAGGGCCTCCCGGCCGCCGCCGGCCTCGGTTACCTCGAACCCCTCGTACCGCAGCGCCGTCGAGACAGCGTCCGTGATCGACGGCTCGTCGTCCACGACGAGAATGCGGGCCTCACCCACAGCTGACACCTCCTTGTTGCTTCCTGTGACCCAGTATGGGGCAGTATGTGCTGGCAATCTGGGGACCCCCTAAGGGTTTGCTGTGAGTTTGCTGTTGGATTTGACCGGCCGGCCGTCTAGCCGGTGGACCCCTTCGGTGCCAGGGTGGCCGTGGCGGTCTGGGCCGCTCCTCCCCGCTGGTACTGGATGGTGACCTTGGTGCCCGGGGCCTGCGAGGTGATGTAGTCGGCGGCGTCGGTGCTGGAGGTGACGGGGTGCCCGTCGATGGACGTGATGACGTCGTTGACCTGCAGCCCGGCTGCCGCCGCCGGCGTGCCGGCCGTGACGGCGGTGATCTGGGCGCCCCCCGAGGTCGCGGTCGACAGGCTGACACCGAGGAAGCCCTGGGGCCTGGCGGCCGTGTTGCCCTTCTTCAGCTGGTCGATGAGCGGCGTGATCTTGTCGACGGGGATGGCGAAGCCGACGCCCTGGCCGTCGGTCGAGACGGCGGTGTTCATCCCGATCACCTTGCCGGAGGCATCCGCCAGCGGGCCGCCGGAGTTGCCCGGGTTGAGGGAGGCATCGGTCTGGAGCAGCCCCGTCAGGCGCTCCGTGTTCGTGCTGAGCGACCGCCCGAGGCCCGAGATGATCCCCGAGGTGACGGTCGGCCCGCCGGGGCTGAGCCCCAGGGCGTTGCCGATGGCGACGACGGGGTCGCCGATCTGTGCCCCGGCAGACGAGCCGAGCGGGATGGGCGTGAGCTTGCCCGGGTTCTGGATCTGGATGAGGGCAACGTCGTCGGTGGTGTCGACGCCGAGCACCTTCGCCTGGTGGACGCTCGTCTGGCCGAAGACCTGGACGCTCACCGTCGTGGCGTTGGCCACCACGTGGGCGTTCGTGAGGACGTCGCCCTGCGTGTCGAGCACCATGCCGGTGCCCTGCCCGGACGCCTGGGTACTGCCGGTAGAACCGGCGGTGAAGTCGGTGATGACCACAACGCCCGGCTCGACCGCCCGTAGCACCGCCCGGATGTCGAGGGCGGAGGCAGTCCCCGTCGGCACCGCCTGGGCGCCGGTGCCTCCGGGCGCCCTGCCGGCCACGGCGGGTGCCCTTGCCGCGCGGGCGGCTGCGCTGCCGGAGGCGGTCCGGCCCGAGGTGCTACCGGCAAACACGCCACTCGTGGCGAGCGCCGCCACGGCGACGACGGTCCCGGCGATCCCGCCGGCGGTGTAGGGCAGCCAGCGCCGC
>JAOPZY010000215.1 GCA_025963875.1 Actinomycetota bacterium | reverse complement strand
GCAGCTGGACGACTGGTGGCCGGGTGGTTGTGACGGCGAGCTCGATTGTCTCGGCGGCGACGCGCAGGTGCTCTTCCAGTAGGAACGCGACCAGGTCGTCGCGGCCAGAGAAGTGGTAGTAGAGCGTCGCGCGAGCTGAGCCGACCAGTGTGGCGATGTCCTCCAACCGAAGTGCCCGGTCTGGGCGCAGCACCTCCTCGCTCGCACTGAGCAGTCGCTGGACCAGCTTGGACGGTGGCCTCCTCATGCGGCGAATTATAGCCCTTGATCTCGACCAGAATCGAGAGTACAGTCTGTACTGTGATCCAAGAGCCAGGCGCAGCCTCGGCATCCGCTGAGGCGAGGGTGATCGACATATATGGAGGTTGGGCATGCGCGTTTTTGTCACTGGCTCGTCCGGATGGATCGGCTCCGCAGTTGTTCCCGAGCTCATCGGCGCGGGCCATGAGGTCACCGGCCTCGCCCGCTCGGACGCCTCGGCCGCTGCCCTCACCGAGGCTGGGGTCCGGGTACATCGCGGCGATCTTGACGATCTCGACGCCCTGCACGGTGCGGCCGGGGCATCGGATGGCGTGATCCACCTCGCTTTCAAGCACGACATCGCTTTTTCGGGGGACTTCAAGGGCGCGGTCGACGCGGACCGACGCGCCGTCGAGACATTCGGCGAGGCGCTTGTGGGCTCTGATCGGCCGTTGGTCATCGCCTCCGTGACACTCGGGCTCGCACCGGGGCGCGTGGGGACCGAACGGGACGGGCACGGTCCCGACTCGGCTGCGGCGCCTCTGATCGGCGGTGCGCAGACTCGGATGGCCAATGCGCATGCGCAGAGTCGGATGGCCAATGCGCAGATGACGCTCTGTCTCGCCTCCCGCGGCGTCCGCTCGTCGGTCGTGCGACTCCCCCCGACGGTGCACGGTGAAGGAGACAACGGCTTCATGGCGGCCCTGGTCGGCATCGCCGCCGACAAGGGCGTCTCCGGCTACATCGGCGACGGGTCCAACCGTTGGTCCGCCGTACACCGCATCGATGCCGCGCACCTCTTCTGCTTGGCGCTGGAGGAGGCGCCGGCGGGATCGACGCTGCACGGGGTCGCGGACGAGGGCGTGCCGATCCGCGCCATCGCCGAGGTGATCGGGCGGCATCTCGACCTCCCGGTGGTCTCCGTCCCTGCCGACGAGGCGAGCGAGCACTTCGGCTTCCTGGCCGGCTTCCTCGCGGCCGACAACCCGGTCTCGAGCGCGCTGACCCGCGAGCTACTGGGCTGGCAGCCGACACATCCCGGGCTCGTCGATGACCTCGATAAGGGCCACTACTTCCATAGCTGATCCGCATGATCAGCCGAGGTTCCGTGGCACCCGGGTACGACGCGAAGGCCACATCCGTGCCGGTGGGGTCAACAAAGACGTCGCCTTCGTGGACGCGGACCACAGCATCGACAACCAGATCGATGCTGCCTACCGGACCAAGTACCGGCGATACGCCAAGAGCATCACCGATCGCATCAACAGCCCAGGCGCGCGTTCCACGACGATCAAGCTCGTCCCCCGCTCATCGGGCCCTTAGCTGAGGGCCTGCGGGCGGGAACTCTGACGAGACCACGGCACACCACGCACACCTCAACGACGAAGGGAGTCATCATGAGAGCAACCTTGATCTACGGCGCCGGCGACGTCCGCGTGGAGGATGTGCCCGACCCGACGTTACAGGAACCCACCGACGCGCTGGTGCGGGTGCTGCACGCCTGCGTCTGCGGGAGCGACCTGTGGCCCTACCGGTCGATGGCGGCGTCCGATCAGGGAAGCCGCATGGGTCATGAGTTCCTCGGCGTCGTGGAGGACGTCGGCTCAGAGGTGTCCGGCCTCAATGCCGGCGATCTCGTGGTGGCCCCGTTCATGTGGGCGGACAACACCTGCGACTTCTGCACCGAGGGCCTGCAGACCTCCTGCCGGCACGGCGGATTGTGGGGCCGGGACAGCGACGGCGGCCAGGGCGAGGCGGTGCGGGTGCCCCAGGCGCAGGGCACCCTGGTGAAGTTGCCGGTTGGTGAGGACTCCGCACTCCTGCCGTCTCTGCTCACCCTGTCTGACGTCTTCCCCACCGGCCACCACTGCGCCGTGAAGGCCGGAGTCAACCCCCGCACGACGGTGACAGTTATCGGCGACGGCGCGGTCGGGCTGTCCGCGGTGCTCGCCGCCAGGCGGCTCGGCGCCGAGCGGATCATCCTGATGGGCCGGCACAAGGACCGCACCGATCTCGGCCGCGAGTTTGGCGCCACTGATGTGGTCGCCGAGCGTGGCGAGGAGGGCGTCGAGAAGGTGCATGAGCTCACGGGTGGCGACGGCACGCACACCGTGCTGGAGTGCGTCGGTCTGAGGCCGGCCATCGAGACCGCCTTCGCCGTCGTGCGCGACGGTGGCGTGGTCAGCCGGGTCGGAGCCCCCCAGTACCCGGAGGTTCCGATGGACTTCGACGTGTTCATGCGCAACGTCACCCTCACCGGCGGCGTCGCGCCGGCCCGGGCCTACATCGAGGAACTCCTGCCCGACGTGCTGGACGGCACGCTGCAGCCCGGCCGCGTGTTCGACCGGACCGTCAGCCTCGAGGAGGTGCCGGAGGGCTACCGGGCCATGGCCGACCGCGAAGCGCTCAAAGTCCTCGTCCGTCCGTGAGCGGTCGGCGTAACGGTGGGCGCCGGGGCCTGACCTGGCTTCGCCGCAATGACCAACGACATGAACACC
>JAOPZY010000064.1 GCA_025963875.1 Actinomycetota bacterium | reverse complement strand
GCCCGGCGCGAGACGCGCCCGGCGAGCCGGCCGGCTTGGACGGCCAGGGCGGTGCGTGCGGAGCGCTGCGTCGGCGAACTCGGTTGACTCATTCGGGCTCAAGCCTATGCGGCCATCCGTCGACAATAAGGAGAGACGGTGGCGAAAGGCGAATCCTGTGGCGGTCCGTCAGCTTAATTTCTGCACCGACTGTGGCATGCCGCTGTCTCTGCGCGGCGGGGACCGGATCTACTTCTGCCACAGCTGCGGCCACGGCCTTGCCGAGTTGCGCGCCCCGACTGTTCCGACCGGCACCGAACCCATCCGCCCTGCCGCTCGGCCTCGGCTTCGCCTGGGCAGCCCGGGACCCCCGCGGCCAGGCCTGGCACGACCGGATCGCGGGAACCGTGGTCGTCACGACCGGTCCCGCTCCGAGAACCGTGGGGTGAAGCCGAAGTCCGGAAAGAATCGCGTGCATACACGCGAAAAATTCCGGACTTCTCTGTACCTTTCTAGCCCGCTCCCGTTCCGGCCCACCACAGCGTCATGAGCGGGCGGCCACGCCCCAGCCCCACCGGGTTGGCGGGATCCGCCCCCAGCTCTTCCAGCGCAGCCGCGACCTCCGGATCTGACGAGGACGGCAGGCACAGGCGCCGGCGGTGATAGGCCACCATCTCGTCGAAGGACTCGTAGGTGTGCAGGGGCGCCGCGTCCCACCGCTCCACCTTGACGTCATGGCCGAGCGAGGAGATGGCCGCCACGGCGTCCTCCCACGTCGGTCCCTCCGGGCGCTCGAGGCCGTGGAAGCGCCGCCAGAGGGGGTTCATCGGCACCACCGGGTGGCGCTCGGTCATTTCGACGACCACCCGCACCCGGGCGTGCTCACTCAACGCCTCCACGAAGGGGCGCAGCTCCATGACGTTGTAGAGGACGTGGTGGCAGACGACGACGTCGGCGACAGGAACCCGCTCCGCCACGTCGGGCCAGCGGCCGGCCACGGTCACCACCTCGGTCTTATCCGGCGCCTTGAGGGGCGCCTCGGGGGTCTTATCCGGCGCCTTGAGGGGCGCCTCGGGCGCCCGACCCTTGCCGTCCTCGGCGCCCAGCCCGGCTGCGATGGCAGCGAGCGAGGAGAGCATGGCCGGGTCGGTGTCGACCGCGGTGATGCGGGAGGCCCTGGCGGCCAGCGGGAGCGAGGCTGCGCCGGCCCCCGAGCCGACGTCGATGACCGAGCCGCCCACCGGGAGGGCCTCCGCCGCCCGGCGGTACGAAGGCCCCGCCCGGTCGACGACCTGGCGCCTCGCCCGTCCGGCGAAGACGCCTTTCGGGAAGACCCACGGCTCCTCGGGGGCCGCAGCCAGGATGGCCTCGGGGACCCCCCAGCCGGAGAGATCGGTCCTCCATTGGTCAAAAAGCTGCTGGGATGTTTGCAGGGTGCCTCCTTGGGCAAAAGGCGCGGGAGCAGGTCGATTGTGGTCCCGAGTGCGGTGTTAAGTGTATGGTTAAGAGACCACGCCCCCCCCGGCCGGGGGCATCACCTCGCGAAAATCGGTAGGTTAGAAATGAGCCAAAACGCAAAAATCGCCTCCAGGGGCAAAAACGACATGCTCTCGCGGACCCGCGGTCCGGATCAACTCGACCCACTCGCCCTCTACCTGGACGCCATGGGACGCTACCCGCTCCTCACCGACGTCGACGAGGTGGAGCTGGCGAAGGCCATCGAGGCTGGGAAGGAGGCCGAGGCAACCCTCGCCGCCCCCAAGAAACGCAAGCCCACCCCCACCCAGGCGGAGACCCTTCAGAAGGCCATCGCCTCGGGGCGCGCCGCCAAGCGGAAGTTCATCCAGTCCAACCTCCGGCTGGTCGTCTCGATCGCCCGTCGCTATTCCGTGGCGGGACTGCCCCTCCTCGACCTGATCCAGGAGGGGAACCTCGGCCTCATCCGAGCGGTGGAGAAGTTCGACTACCGGCGGGGCTTCAAGTTCTCGACGTATGCCACGTGGTGGATCCGCCAGGCCATCACCCGAGCCATCGCCGACAAGGCCCGGACGATCCGGATCCCGGTCCACATGGTGGACACGCTGCAGCAGCTCCGCCGCGTGGGTTCGGACCTGCTCGAGTCCCTGGGAAGGGAGCCCACGCTCGACGAGATAGCGGTGGCGGCCGGCATGAACCCGGACAAGGTCCGGGAGGCGTTCCGCGTGCTGCCCGAGCCGGTTTCGATCCACGAGCCGGTCGGCGAGGACGACGCCGAGCTCGGAGACTTCATCCAGGACACCGAGGCCCAGGGGCCGTTCGAGGCCGCGGCACTCGCGCTGCGCCAGGAGGACCTCCACCGGATGCTCGGGGCGCTCACCGAGCGGGAGAAGAAGGTGCTGGCCCTGCGGTTCGGCCTGCTCACCGGGCAGGCGTGCACACTGGAGGAGGTCGGCAAGGAGTTCGCCCTCACCCGGGAGCGCATCCGCCAGATCGAGGCCAAGGCCCTGTCGAAGCTGCGGCATCCCTGCCTGCCGAACAACCTGCGTGAGGCGCTCGCGCCGTAACAGGGCCGCTGCATCGGGTCCTCACATTGCCACTCCAACAATGGTCGGCGTAATCTGGAGGAGGCTGCCTCACGCGCCAGGTCGGCGCGGCTCGACGAGGCTACCCGGGGAGCCGATCGCCATGGAGTCACAGCAGATCTCTTCTTTGCCCCAATTGCGCCACGCCTTGACGCCATCGCCATCCGCGAAGGGGGACCACGGCATCGCGGGCCACACCTCCGCCGACTGCGTCCAGAGCCTGCAACGGATTGAGGGGCTCCTGGCAGGGAGGATGAACAACCGCCTCCGGCCCTATGGCCTCTCGACGGCCACCTTCAACGTGCTGCTCGAGCTCTTCCGTGCCGGGGGTTCGCTGTCTCCCTGCGACATCGGCGAGCAGCTCTCGGTGACCCGCGGCACCGTGACCGGCCTCCTCGACTCGCTGGAGCGCCAGCGCCTGGTGCGCCGCACTCCCCACCCCAAGGACCGGCGGATGCTGCTCATCGAGTTGACCGACGAGGGGCGGACCATCCTCGACCGCCTCATGCCCGAGCACTTCCAGGGCATGTGCGATCTCCTCGCCTGCCTTTCGGAGTCCGAGAGGAAAGCCTTCGCCGGCGTCCTGGCGAAGATCCAGGACCACCTGGACACGTCCGGCAGTCCAACACCCGCACAGCGCTGACTGCAGGTGAGGGCCCTGCTGGAGGCCCTCGGCGTCCTCACCATCCTGGTGGTGTTCTGGGACGCCTTCGAGACCCTGATCCTGCCGCGCCGCGTCTCCCGCCGGCTCCGCCTCGCCCGGATCTATTTTCGCTCGACGTGGGGCATCTGGGGACGGATGTCGAGGATGTTCCGGCACCCGGAGCGGCACGAGAACTTTCTGAGCTTCTACGGCCCGCTCTCGCTGCTGTTTCTCGTGGCGGTCTGGGCGACGGGCATGATATTCGGCTTCGCGCTCCTGCAGCTGGGCGCTGGCCGCGCCCGCCCCCCGGGCTCCGGCAGCTTCGCCACCTTGCTCTATCTGAGCGGGAGCACCTTCTTCACCCTCGGTCTGGGCGACGTCACGCCGGCGAACTCCTTTGCCAGGATGGTCACCGTCGTCGAATCGGGCGCGGGCTTCGCGTTCCTGGCCCTCGTCATCGGCTACCTGCCGCTGCTCTACCAAGGGTTCTCCCGCCGGGAGGTCCGGATCTCGATGCTCGACGAGCGAGCGGGATCGCCGCCGTCGGCGGGCGAGCTCCTGGGACGGCGTGGCACGTCGTACTCGGTAACGGGGCCGCAATTCCTGCGCGACTGGGAGCTGTGGGCCGCCGAGCTGCTCGAGAGCCACCTGTCCTATCCGGTCCTCGGCTACTTCCGGTCCCAGCACGACAACCAGTCCTGGGTCGCCGCGCTGACGGTGATCCTCGACGCGTGCTCGCTCGTGCTCACCGGCATCGAGAGCATCCCCAGCGGCGAGGCGCGCCTCACGTTCGCCATGGCCCGGCACGCCGCGGTCGACCTCGCATCGACGTTCGGCACCCCCCCGGTCCCGCCATCCCCGGAGCGGCTCCCCCGCGCAGACCTCGAGCGGCTGCGGGAGATACTCCGCGAGCGCGGCCTGGTCCCCG
>JAOPZY010000129.1 GCA_025963875.1 Actinomycetota bacterium | reverse complement strand
ACCGCCTTCACCACGAGCGCCCGCACCGCCCCGGTGTCGGACCGGGGGTCGAGCTTGGCCTCCTCGACCGCATCGAGCACGGCCCGGCGGATCGAGGCGTAGGCGTCGGGCGGGGCGATCACGCCCGACCTCCACGGCGGCGGAGGGGGCCTTTGGTTTCCGCTCGCTGGCTCGGCGCCGGGACGCTGGGGGCCGACCGTGCGAGGGCGGCGGTCGCAAGGCCTTCGACCCCCCTGGTGAACGGCCCCAGGCCGACGAGCTCCCCCCGCCAGGCAGCCTTCTCCACAGCGGGGTCCAGAGGAAGGAGGTGCAGCGATGCCGGTGCGTAGTTGCGTAGGATCTCGGCCTCCACCTCGCCACGGACGAAACGGCTCGCCGGCACCTTGTTGACCACCAGGTGGACCGGCGTGCCGGCGGCGAGGACCACGACGTCGGCGATCCAGGAGATGAGGCGGGCCACGCCGACGGGCGTCGCCACCCCGACGCCGATGACCACGTCCGCCGCCCCGAGCACCTCCCGGGTGACGCCGTAACGATCGGCGGCGCCGAGGCGGGGAAGGTCCTCCGTATGAGCGCTGACGTTGACGATCACGTGGTCGCGGAGGCTGCGCAGCTCGGCCACGACCTCGGCCGCCTCCTGAGGCCGGACCTGGGGCCAATCTGACGGGTTGGCCAAACCGGCGAGCAGCTCGAACCCACCCTCGGCCACGGGCAGGAGGGCGTCATGGAGGCGTCCGGCGCCGTGGAAGAGGGCGTCGATGGCGGTGCGGATGTTCGGGATCGGCGGCAGTCCCAGCCGCTGCGCCAGCGAGGGGGCGACCTCGTCGGCGTCGACGAGCATGCAGGTGTCTCCCCGGCGCCGCCCGGCGCGGGCGAGCTCGACGGCGACCTCGCTGGCCCCGCAGCCGCCGGGCGGACCGCCAACGGCGCACACACTGCCGCGGAGGCGGTGCACGGGGTGGGCGGGCCCAGGGAGGTCGGTCTGGCCGGCGCTGTCGAGATCGGCGGCGATGGCAGCGAGCTCGACATTGGGCGTCAACGGGGGCGTCATCCTGGGCGTCAACTTGGGCGTCAAAGGGAGGAGCCTGCCGATCTTTCGCACGAACTCCTCGGCCGGCGCGCTGTCCTCGATGACGTCGTCGACGCCCAGCTCGAGCAAACGCTCCTTACCGGTGGGCTCCTTCGGGTCGTACACGCCCAGGATCTGCCGCCCCCGCCGCCGGAGTTCCAGGACGAGGCGACCGTCGAGGAAGGACGTGACGTCCTCGGCGATGAGCACGTCGAACTCCTCCTCGAGGCAGACCCGGCGGTCGACCACCCGCAGACGGACCCGGCCCCCGCCGTGGTCGGTGATGTGGCGGACGACCCGGTTCGCCCACTCCCGCGGGGAGTAGACGACCGCCAGCTCCGGCTCGGCCATCTGGGCTCCGCCTATCCGCCGCCCGGAACGCCGGCCACCCGGATGGCGAACTTGCCGCCACTCGTAGCCGCAAGGACCAGCTGGGCGGTGGTCGCATCGGGCACGGCGACGTCGATCCGGACGGTGGTCGCCGAGCCGAGCGAGCGGTCGTTCCCGCTGTCGGGCGTCTTGAGCACGACCAGGCCCGCGACCAGCAGCGGCTGGCCTGCCTGGGTGACCGCCACGAGGTCGATCTTCGATCCGGGCACAAGCGCCGAGGCGCCGCCCGGGATGGTGAGGGGATCCACGGTGATGGCCATCCTCGGCGGGGGCGGCGCCGCAGGCCGGAAGAACTGGCGACCGACCAGCTGACCCTTCTTGATCTCCACCACCGCCACCTGGCCGCTCATCCCGGCAACTTCCCCGGGCGTGAGGATGCCCGAGAGCGCGGGCGGGGGGGCCTTGACGTTGGTGGTCCCGAACATCGGGGCCGCGACGACCTGCCCGGCGTGGATATCGTCGGCAGCGACGCTCTCTTCGGTGCCCGTCCCGGCAGCCTGGCGGAGGACCGCGTAGGTGAGGACCGTCGCCAGCAGCCCCGCCACGATCATGACGACATGCCCGCTGGATAGCCGGCGTCGACCGGCCGGCTGGAGAGGGGACCCGGCGCCCGGCCCCGCGAGGCCGAGGCCCGATTGGTCAGTACGAGCCGTATGTCGCCTCCATCATGCTTCGAATCTCCTTGCACACGCCAAACCGTTCGGCTAGCATCTTAGAAGATCCTATTGTCACTTAGTAGGGGTCAGTGCTGATCTGCGATCCAATAGAAGTTGTCTAGCGTGCCCAAGGGAGGAATGAGTATGTCCGTGCAGTCCAATGATCTTCCCACCCGGGCTCGGGCCGAAGACTATCCGCTCGTGATGGACGTCCCGCTGGTGGCCGAGATGCTGCTGACGGACGCCAACCAGGTGCGCAAGTGGGCCAATGCCGGTCTCATCCCCTGCCACCGCGTACCCGGCACGCGCAAGTACCGCTTCCTCCGAGACGAGATCCTGGGCTGGCTGAAGGAGCTCCCCAGCGCGTCCGCCGACGACGAGGAGGAAGAGGAGACGGCCCCCGCCACCACCTAACCCGCCGAAGAATCCCTGGTCCTGACGAACGCCAGGGAGGTGAACGGCACGAACCACTCGGGCCCGGCCTCCTCTCCGAGCGCGATGTGATCGGATCCCACGAGGGCCACCGGGCCGGTGACCGGCTCGCCGGAACCAGCGATGCCCGCCTCGATCACCTCGCCGGATAGCTGGACTTCCAGCAGCCTGGCCCGGAAGCTCGCTGTGGCCCCACGCGCCCCCCGCCTCCCCCCAGACCGGGCGCGCTTGACCACCCGCATGTGCTGCAGGAATTTCAGGTTGACGTCGACCCTCGATCCCGTCGAGGATCCCGTCTCGACGGTGACGACGTCACTGCCGACGGCCAGGATGGGGCCCACGAAGCTGCACTGCCCCACGTCGATGGCGACCGTGTCGCCGTGGGCCATCAGCTCCCGGGCGACATCGGCCACATCCCGGCGCATGGCCGCCGAGACGGCAGCCTCGCGCTCGGCTTCCTCTGCCTCGAGCCGGATCTCGGAGCGGATCGCGGCCGCCACTTCCTCAAGATCCCGCTGCATCGCACCTACCGCCTCAAATGCCTCACATGGGGATAGCGACTGTAGCATCGGAGGCCCGCTGGGAGCTACTCCGGTGTTGGCCCGCCCGCGACGCGGCGCTCGGAATCTGCCGCCCAAATTGGCGGGCTAGCGGCCCCCAGGCGGGCGGCGGCGGTGGACCCAGCGAAGCACCAGCACGTGGTGGTCGGCGGGTCGCAATGGACGCCGAGGATCTTCTTTGTGTGAAAAACTATGATATTGGCAGTTATTCACACAAAGAACATCGTGCCGCCCAAATTGGCGGGCTAGCCGGTCCCCAGGCGGGCGGCGGCGGCCCGGTACTGCTTGCCCGCGTGGTACGAGGAGCGCACCAGGGGGCCGGACTCGACCCAGGCGAAGCCGAGCTCCCCGCCGATGCGGCGGTATTCGGCGAACTCGTCCGGGTGGACCCAGCGGTGCACCGGCACGTGGTGGTCGGCGGAGGGCGACAGGTACTGGCCGATGGTCATCAGGTCGACCCCGGCGGCACGGAGGTCCTCGAGCGTCTCGACGACCTCCTCGAACGTCTCCCCCATGCCGACGATCACGTTCGACTTCGTGGGGATCAGGGGCTTCAGTTCCTTCGCCCGGCGCAGCACGTCGAGGGACCGGTCGTAGCGGAAACCCGGCCGGATCGTCCGGTGCATCCGCCGGGAGGTCTCGAGGTTGTGGGCGTAGACATCGGGCTCGGCCTCCATGACGGTGGCGATCGCGGCCGGGTCGCCCTTCAGGTCGCCGGTCAGGACCTCGACCCGGCAGTCCGGCACGCGCTCCCGGATGGCCCGGATGGTCGCCGCCCAGATGCCGGCCACGACCTGCGGCGGGGCGTCGTCCCGTTCGACGCCGGTCACCACGGCGAAGCGCAGGCCCATCCGCTCCACCGCCTCGGCGACCCGGACGGGCTCCTCGGGATCAAGGGGGCCCGGCTTGCCGGTGGCGATGTCGCAGAACCCGCACCGGCGGGTGCAGAGGCGGCCCAGGATGAGGAAGGTCGCCTCGCGGGCCTCCCAGCACTCGTAGACGTTCGGGCACGAGGCCTCCTCGCAGACCGTGTGCAGCTCGAGGCCGCGGACCAGGCCCTTCAGGTCGAGATAGTTCGGGCCGGTCCGCAGGCGGTTGCGCAGCCACGGCGGGCGAGGCGGCCGTCGAGGCGCTGCCTCGCCGAGCTCTGCGCGGGTGGGGATCGATCCCCCCATGAACACCTGGGTCATAGACCAACCTTAGCGTGTAGTGGACGCTGGACGTACCATCGTCGTCAGGAGTATTCCCGCAGTCTGCGCGATGAAGGAGTGGACCCACATGTCGGGTTACGTGTTGCGGCGATCGTTGCTTTCCCTGATGACGCTCGGGGCGATCCTCGTCGTCGGGGGTGGCGTCCTCGTGGCCATCGGCGTGCCGGTCTGGGTGCCGCTGGTGCTGGCTGTCGTGATCATCGGGTTGCAGTACGCCATCAACCCCGCCCTGCTGCAGTGGCTCGTTCCCGCAACCATGATCCCGCTGACGCCCGACGGCGACGGGTACGCCATCGACCACCCCGTCGGCGCCATCGTGGCCCGGCGGTGCAGGGAGGCCGGCGTCCCCCTCGTCCGGCTCGGCATCGTGGACGACGGCATGCCCAACGCCTTCACGTTCGGTCACTACCGTGGCGATGCCCGGGTGTGGGTGACCCGGGGCCTGCTGGAGCGGCTGGACGAGCGTGAGCTCGACGCGGTGGTCTCGCACGAGATCGGCCACGTCAAGCACAACGACTTCATCGTCATGACCTTCGCCGCCGCGATCCCGATCCTCGCCTACTACGTCGTGCTGGCCGCCCGCACCAACCGGAACCGCAACTCGCTCCCGGTCCTGCTCGGGGCCTACGCCGTCTACTTCGTGAGCACCTTCGTGGTCCTGGCCCTCGCCCGCGCTCGCGAGACCGCGGCCGACCACCACTCCTGCGAGGTGACGGGCGACGGCGACGCCCTGTGCTCGGCCCTCATCAAGATCGCCTACGGCATGGGCAAGCAGAAGGAGGCCCAGGAGGCGGAGGCCCAGGAACTGCTGGCCCAGGCAAAGGCTGCCGGGAGCTCAAAGCGCCAGATCCAGCGGGACGCGGCCAAGGCCCGCAGCCGCCAGCGCCGCCTGGCGTCCATGAGCGTCCTCGGTATCGCCGACCCCAATCAGGCGGCTGCGGTGACGCTCGCCCTCGAGGAGGGCGTCGCCCCCGAGGACATCCTCGGAGCCCTTCGGTGGGAGGCCGTGAACCCGTGGGCCCGCTTCCAGCAGTTCCTGGCCAGCCACCCGATCGTCGTGCGCCGCATCGCCGACCTGGAGCGCTCGGGCCTTCCCGGGGCCCCCACCCGCTGGCACGCCGTCAACGTGGAGGAGGCGGCGGACGACCCACAGGTCCGCACGGCCCGCCGCCGTTTCGCTGGTGAGCTGGTCGTGCGCTTTGCCGCCCCGGTGGCCCTCATCGGCGCCGCCCTCGGCTACGTGACCAAGAACCACCCCGTGGTCGGCTGGTGCCTGCTCGCCGGCGGGGGGCTGCTGCTCGTCAAGGCGCTGCTGCGCCACCCCCCCGCTCACCACAAGCCGGTCGACCGGGTGACCACCCTGCTCGGGCGCCTCGACGCCTCCCCCGTCACTGGCCTGCCGGTCAGCCTCCGGGGGCGGATCATCGGCCGTGCCATGCCGGGCTACGTGCTCTCGCCGGACCTCGTCCTCCAGGACGGCAGCGGCTTCGTCCCGCTGCTGTACCGCCAGCCGGTCCCCTTCTCACGGGCGCTGTTCGCCCTGTTGAAGGCCGGCCGCTACGCCGAGCAGGAGGTCCTGGCTCGGGGCTGGTACCGCCGCTCGCCGACGCCGGTCGTCGAGCTCCGGGACATCACGGCGGCCGACGGCACCCGCACCCGCTCGTGGCAGTGGGCCTTCGACTACCTCGCCGGGCTGGGCGTGGGACTGGTGGGCCTCGCCGTCGTGGTGATCAGCCTCACGGCCCGATAGGCTGGGCGGCGCTCACAAGGAGGCCGGGTTTGCCACACGCTGAGAACATGGTCGTCATCGCCGCGCCCATCACCGACGTCTTCGCCTTCATCGCCGACGGGACCAACAACCCGCAATGGCGCCCGGGGGTCATGGACATCACGCCCCCCGACGGCGGCCCTGAGGAGGGCGCCGTCTACGGCCAGGGGCTGCGGGGGCCGAAGGGCCGTCGCATGGACGGCGACTACCGGATCACCGACTACCAGGTCCCGGACCGGTTCGCCTTCGAGGTCATCGCCGGGCCCGCCCGCCCGACGGGGTCCTTCGACCTGGAGGAGCCGGTTGCCGGTGCCACCACGGTCCGGTTCAGCCTGGACCTGGAGGCCAAGGGCCTGATGAAGGTGCCGATGCGATTCGCCGGGAAGATCATCGAGCGGCAGATGCGGGCCGAGGTCGACTGCCTGTCCCGGTTGAAGGACCTCTTCGAAGGCGGACCCGAGGAGGAGGAGGCCGCGGAGGAAGAGGAAGTGGAAGCCGAGCCCGAGGCGTAACCTCAGTAGCGGGCCAGCTCTAGCATCTGCGCGTAGATCTGGTCGGGTGTCGGCAGGAAGAAGTCTTCCAGCACCTTCGAGTACGGGGTGCCCGGCACGTCCGGCCCCCCGATGCGGACCACCGGCGCCTCGAGGTCGTAGAACAGCTCCTCACCGATGCGGGCGCTGATCTCGGCCCCCACGCCGAGGGTACGGTTGTCCTCGTAGACGATCATCGCCTTGGAGGTCTTCGTCACGGACTGAAAGATCGCCGGCCAGTCCATCGGTGCCACGCTGCGGGGGTCGAGCACCTCGGCCTCCCTGCCCTCCTCCTGGGAGAGCCGCTCGGCGGCGGCGAGGCAGTGGTGCAGCATGAGGCCGTAGGCGATGACGGTCAGGGCGTCACCTTCCCGCTTGATCTCGGCCTTGCCGATGGGGATCTCGTAGTCCTCGTCCGGGACCTCGCCCGTGATCATCCGGTAGCACTTCTTGTGCTCGAAGTAGAGGACCGGGTCGGGGTCGTAGAGCGCCGAGCGCAGGAGGCCCTTGGCGTCGTACGGGGTGGACGGCATGACGATCTTCAGCCCCGGCACGTGGGCGAAGAACGCCTCCACCGACTGCGAGTGGTACAGCCCGCCGTGGACGCCGGCGCCGTAGGGGGCCCGGATCACGATGGGGCAGGTGAAGTCTCCGTTGGACCGGTACCGCAGGCGGGCAGCCTCCTGGACGATCTGGTTGAAGGCGGGGTGGATGAAGTCCGCGAACTGGATCTCGAGGATGGGCAGCAGGCCGCCGAGGGCCATGCCGATGCCGTGCCCGACGATGGAGGACTCCGCCAGCGGCGCGTCGATGACCCGCTCCTCGCCGAACTTGTCGACGAACCCCTCGGTCGCCCGGAAAACCCCGCCGCGGGTGCCGACGTCCTCCCCCATGATGAGCACCCGCTCGTCGCCCGCCATGAGGTCCCACATCGTGTCGTGGATGGATTTGATGAGACTCTTCTTCGCCATGGGCTGTTGTCCTTGCGACCGAACCTTCGGAGTGGGAGAGCTCTACTCTGCGTAGACGTGGCGCAGGGCGTCCTCGGGGACGGGGTAGGGGGCTTGGTCGACGTACTGGACCGCCTCGGCCAGCTCGGTCCTGATGGTGTCCACCAGCGCCTTGATCCCGTCCTCGGTGATGACCCCGTGCTCCTTCAGGTATGCCTGGAATCTCGGGATGGGGTCCAGCTCCCGGGCCTGCTTCACTTCATCCTTGGATCGGTAGGTGCGGTCGTCGTCGTCGGACGTATGGGGAGCGTAGCGGTAGGTCTTGGCCTCGATGAGGGTGGGGCCCCCACCGCTGCGGGCCTTGTCGACGGCGGCCTTGGTCACCTCGTAGCAGGCCATGACGTCGTTGCCGTCCACCACGTGGCCCTCGAACCCGTAGCCGGCCGCCCGGTCGGCGACGTTCTCGATGGCCATCTGCTTGGTCTGGGGCACGCTGATGGCGTACTTGTTGTTCTCACAGACGAAGATGACCGGCACCTTGTGGATCCCGGCAAAGTTCATGGCCTCGTGCCAGTCGCCCATCGAGGTGGCCCCCTCGCCGAACCAGCACATCACGACGGCCGGCTCCCGGCGGTACTTCACCGCGTAGGCGAGCCCGACGGCGTGGGGCACCTGCGTAGCGATTGGCGACGACCCGTTGATGATCCCGAGCCGGCGACTCCCCCAGTGCGACGGCATCTGGCGGGCGCCGTTGCACGGGTCCTCCACCTTGGCGTAGACGCCGAGCAGCACGTCGCGCATCGTCAGGCCGGCGACGAGGACCACCCCGAGGTCCCGGTAGTACGGGACGCAGAAATCCGAGCCCCGCGTGAGGGCGTAGGCCGATCCGACCTGGCAGCCCTCGTGCCCGGCGGAGCTCACGACGAAGGGTGCCTTGCCCTGACGGTTGAGCGCCCACATGCGCTCGTCCAGCATGCGCGCGGTCACCATGAAGCGGTGAAGGTCGAGGAGCTGCGCCTCGCTCAGATTCGCCACCTCGTGGCGCGCCGGCGCTCTCTCGGCGGATCGCTCCTGCGCTCGTTCAGCCTTGGCCATCGATGCTCCCTACCCTTCCGCCAGGGATGCCCGGCTTGCGTGGAAACGGAAGGATTCTGGCTTCCTCGCGCATTGTAACCCCAGGTAAACCAACGTCGGCGACGTCCCGCTGCCGGACCGTCGCCCCCAGGATCGTGGCGAGCCGGGCGACCACCGCATCCTGCACCGCCGGCATCGGCGGGGCGGCGCCGAGAAGCCGCTCCAGGGACGTGACCCGCACGGCGGCAATCCCGCAGGGGACCATGCCAGCGAAGTACGAGAGATCGGTGGTCACGTTCAGGGCGAATCCGTGCTTGGTGACGCCCCGGGAGACGTTGACGCCGATGGCCGCGAGCTTCTCCTCGCCGACCCAGACGCCCGTGAACCCCTCGCGCCGCTCAGCCGGGATGCCGAAGTCGCCCACCGCACCGATCAGCACCTCCTCGAGCGAGCGGAGGTAGGCGATCACGTCGGGGTTCTCGAGCTGCAGGACCGGGTAGCCGACAAGCTGCCCGGGGCCGTGGTAGGTGATGCTGCCGCCCCGGTCGCACTCGAAGACCTCGATCCCCCGCTGCGCCAGGACCTCGGGCGACAGCAGGAGGTGCTCGGCCGAGAAGCGGCGGCCGAGCGTGTACACGTGGGGATGTTCCAGCAGCAGCATGACGTCCTCGGCCTCCCCTGCCACCCTGCGGCGGTAGAGCTCGTTCTGCCATTCCAGAGCGGGGCCGTAGCCGACGGTACCGGCGACGACCACGGTGAGCGTCTTCATTACCGCCCTGGCAGGTAGGCGCTCAGGTCCGGCGCGAAGTCGGCCTGTTCGAGCTGGCTCTTGAGCTGCGAGAGGTACCGGGCAGCCTCGGCTCCGTCGATGATGCGGTGGTCCCACGACATCGAGATGAACACCATATGCCGGATGGCCACTGCGTCGTTCCCATCGTCATCGGTGACCACCACGGGTCGCTTGGCCACTGCGTCGAAAGCAAGGATTCCTGCCTGTCCTTTATTGATGATCGGCACGGACATGATCGAACCAAAGGGCCCGGGGTTCGTAATCGTGAATGTTCCACCCTTGACGTCGTCGGGCTGGAGGCGCTTGGCCCGCGCCCGGTCGGCCAGGTCGCGGATGGAGCGGGCGAGCCCGACGAGGTTCATGCCGTCGGCGTTCTTCAGCACCGGGACGATCAGCCCGTTCTCGAGCGCGACGGCGATGCCGAGGTTGACGTAGTGCTTGCGGGTGATGGTGCCGTCGCCGTTCCACGTCGCGTTCACCTGCGGGTACTTGAGCAGCGCCTGGGTGACCGCCTTGGCGACGAAGGGCATCCACGTGAGCGAGAAGCCTTCCCGCTCCTTGAAGAGAACCCCGGCCTGGCGGCGCAGGTGGTAGATGCGGGTCATGTCGACCTCGACCGCGTTCCACGCCCGTGCCGTCTCGAGGTTCGAGGAGACCATGTGCTCGGCGATCGACTTGCGCATGTTCGAGACGGGGACGACCTCGTCACCGCCGGTCGAAGGCGCGGCATAGGCCACGGCTGCCGCGGGTGCCGGCTGGGCGGCAGCGGCCGCGGCTGGGGCCGCCTGGATGGGCTCGGGAGCGGGCTCGGCCGCAGGTTCGGGAGCCGGCTCGTCGGCCGGCAGCGGTGCGGCAAGGACGTCCTGCTTGGTGATGCGGCCCCCGGTGCCGGTCCCGCGGACCGTCGCCAGGTCGATGCCCCGCTCGTTGGCCAGTTTGCGGACCAGCGGCGACAGGACCCCGCGCAGCGGCTCGTCGGCAGCGGGCGCCGCCTCGGTCGCCCGCGCTGCCGGGGCCACGGACTGGGCTGCGGCCGGACGAGCC
>JAOPZY010000117.1 GCA_025963875.1 Actinomycetota bacterium | reverse complement strand
GCGGGAAGGCGCTGGTCAGCAGGCGGAGCGCCGCCGCGTAGGCGGCGATCTTGGAGCCGGCGGCGAGGAAGCCCGAGAGCGGGGCCGGGGCGCCGTCGTAGACGTCGGGGGTCCACATGTGGAACGGCACCGCCGCCGCCTTGAACGCCAGCCCGACCAGGACGAGGGCGAGACCCGCCGGCAGCAGCCCACGCACCGGCCCGCTGGAGGCCGCCACCAGGGTCGCCACCCCGGGGAACCGGGTCGTGCCGAGCGCCCCGTAGCAGAGGGCGACGCCGTAGAGCAGGAAGGCCGAGGCGAACGAGCCCGTGAGGAAGTACTTGAGCGAGGCCTCCTGCGAGTCGCGCCGGCCACGCCGGAACGCCGCAAGCACGTAGAAGGCGAGCGAGAAGGTCTCCAGCGCCACGAAGAGCAGGAGCAGGTCGGCGGTGGACGCCATGAGCATCATGCCGATCGTGGCGAAGAGGACAAGCGCGAAGAGCTCCGGCTGGGGGGCGTCCTCCTGTTTGAGGAAGGACTGGGCGGCGATGACGGCCACGGCGGCGGCGGCGCAGAGCAGCACCTTGGTGAAGGTGGCGAAGCCGTCGAGGGCGATCCGGTCGTCGAAGGCGAACCGGTAGTGGCCGATCCCGAGCAGCGCCGCGCCGGCGGCCAGGGCCAGGATCACGATCGTGGCGCCGGCCAGCATCCCGGGCCGCCGCTTCTTCAGGCTGGCGCCGACGAGCAGGATCACCATGCCGCCCGCCGCCAGGATGCCCTCGGGCAGGACCGCCCGGAGGTCGGCGCCCGGGACGGCGTTGTGGACGGGGCTCACGGCTTGGCTCCCTTGAACCCGCTCGCGCTTGACGAGCCAGACGGCGTCGCGGCGTTCGCCGCCCCGTGGATGGCCTCCCGCACCGAGGGCTCGATGCGCCGGAGGAACGGGCGCGGGTAGACGCCGATCACCACCGTCATGACCAGCAGCGGCACGACGGCGGCCAGCTCACGGAACGAGAGGTCCTTCCACAGGCTCTGGCGCTCGGCGTGCGGCACCTTGGGCTGCCCCTGGAACACGCGTTGGTAGGCCCAGAGCAGGTAGATCGCGGAGAGGACCACCCCGCCGGAGCCCAGGATCGTCAGAACCCTGAGCACCGGGAACGAGCCGTTGAGGATCAGGAACTCGCCGACGAAGCCGTTCAGGCCCGGCAGGCCGAGGGAGCTCAGGCACACGAAGAGGAACAGCCCGCCATAGACGGGGAGGACCGCGGCAAGGCCCCCGAAGTCGGCGATCTGGCGGGTGTGGGCGCGGTCGTACAGCATCCCGACCAGGAGGAACAGCGCCCCGGTCGACAGCCCGTGGTTGACCATCTGCAGGACGCTGCCGGTGGTGGCGGTCGTCGTGAGGGCTGCGATGCCCAGCACCACGAAGCCGAGGTGCGAGACACTCGAGTAGGCGACGAGGCGCTTCAGGTCCTTCTGCACCACCGCGACTGCCCCGCCGTAGAGGATGCCGATCACCGCCAGCACCCCGAGGACCGGGGCGAAGCGGTGGGCGGCGTCGGGGAACAGCGGGATCGAGAAGCGCAGGAACCCGTAGGCCCCCATCTTGAGGAGGACGCCGGCGAGGAGCACGCTGCCGGCGGTGGGCGCCTCGGTGTGGGCATCCGGGAGCCAGGTGTGCAGGGGGAACAGCGGCACCTTGATGGCGAATGAGGCGAAGAAGGCCCAGAAGAGCCAGGCCTGCGTGCTCTTCGCGAAGTGGACGTGGCTGAAGGAAGCGATGTCGAAGGAGTGCCCGCCGACGAAGTAGAGGAACAGGATCCCGACCAGCATGACGAGCGACCCCGACAGCGTGTAGAGGAAGAACTTCACGGCGGCGTACCGGCGGCGTTCGTAGCCCCAGATCCCGATGAGGAAGAACATCGGGACGAGCATCGCCTCCCAGAAGACGTAGAAGAGCGCCAGGTCGAGGGAGAGGAAGACGCCGAGGAGGCTGGTCTCCAGCACGAGGAGGACGATGTGGAACGCCTTCACCTTCTCGCCGACGTGCTGGGAGACCAGCACCGAGGCCGGCATCAGGAACGTCGTCAGGATCACGAGCCAGAGGCTGATGCCGTCGATGCCGAGGTGGAACGTCGCCCCCACCTGGGGAATCCAGCGGGCCTGGTCCTCGAGCTGGGGCCCGGCCACCGAGGCGTTGAAGTGGAAGACGATGAACAGCGAGGCGACGAAGGTCACGAGGGTGGAGACGAGGGCCGCGGCGCGGATGAGGCGCGTCGCCTCCTTCGGGATGACGCCGATGACGAGGGCCCCGGCCAGCGGCAGCAGGAGCGTGACGGTGAGCAGCGGGAAGTGGGTCACTGTCAGCGGCCCGCGATCAGGAAGATGCCCACGACGAGCACGATCCCGCCGAACATCGTCAGGACGTAGCGGCGCACCAGTCCGCTTTGGATCCGCCGGAACACGGCGGCGCCCCCGCCGACGAGCCTGCCCACCCCCATGACCCCCCCGTCGATGACGTGGGTGTCGAAGGCGGCGGCGGCGTTTGCCAGCGCGAGGGCCGGTGCCACGATGACGGCGCCGTAGAGCTCGTCGACGTAGTACTTGTGCTTGAGCAGCTCGCGGACCGGGGCGAGCGGCGTCGTGATGCGCTGCCGGCGCTCCGTGGCGCCGGGGGCCAGGTAGAAGGTGTACGCGAAAGCGAGGCCGAGGAGGCCCGCGGCGACGGCGAGGACCGTCAGGCCGATCCCCGCCTTGGGCGCCAGCGCCACCGCGGGTGATGGGAAGACCGGCTCCAGCCACCGGTTGAGGATCGATCCCTTGTCGCCGACCCCGAGGAATCCCCCGATGGTCGCCAGCCCGGCCAGGGCGATCAACGGGATCGTCATCGAGGGGGGTGACTCGTGGGGATGGATCTCGGGCGGCACCCGCGACCTGCCGAAGAACGTCAGGAAGATCTGCCGGCCGACGTAGAAGGCCGTCAGGAGCGCCCCGAGGAGGCCGAGCCCCCAGGCTGCGTAGTTGCCGTGGATCCACGCCTCCCCCAGGATGGCGTCCTTGGAGAAGTAGCCGGCGAACGGCGGGATGCCGGACAGGGCCAGCCCCCCGATGACGAAGACCACCCCCGTGATGGGCAGCCGCTTCAGCAGGCCTCCCATCTGCTTCATGTCGGTGATCTCGTGCATCGCATGGATCACGGAGCCGGCGGCGAGGAAGAGGAGCGCCTTGAAGAAGGCGTGCGTGACGAGGTGGAAGAGGCCGGTCGTGTAGGCCTCCGGCGAGCGGTAGAGGACCCCCAGCCCGACGCCGATGAACATGTAGCCGAGCTGCGAGATGGTCGAGTAGGCCAGGACCCGTTTGATGTCGTCCTCGGTGAGCGCCATCGTCGCCGCGTAGACGGCGGTGGCCGCGCCGATGCCGGTCACGACGGCCCCCGCCACATGGGAGGGCTCGAAGAGGACGTGGGCCCGGGCAACGAGGTAGACGCCGGCCGTGACCATCGTGGCGGCGTGGATCAGCGCCGAGACCGGCGTCGGGCCCTCCATGGCGTCGGGGAGCCAGACGTAGAGCGGGATCTGGGCGGACTTGCCGACCGCCCCGGCGAAGAGGAGCAGCGGGATGGCCGTGGCCCAGAAGTGCGGGGCCGGATGCTGGGCGGCGGCTCCGAACACCGTCCCGAAGTCGAGGCTGTGGAAGACGTGGCTGATGGCGAACAGGCCGATGAACATGCCAAGGTCGCCGATCCGGGTGACGAGGAACGCTTTCTTGCCGGCCGCCGCCGCCGCCGGCCGGGTGAAGTAGAAGGAGATGAGCAGGTAGGAGCACAGCCCGACCAGCTCCCACCCGGCGTACATCACCAGGAAGTTGCCCGCGAGGACCAGGAGCAGCATCGAGAAGACGAACAGGTTGAGGTAGGAAAAGAAGCGGCCCTTGTGCTCGTCGTGCGCCATGTAGCCGATGGCGTACCAGTGGATGAGCGCCCCGACGCCGGTGACGACCAGGATCATCATCACGGAGAGGGGGTCGATACGGAAGTCCACCGAGACGTTGAAGCCTCCGGCCGCCATCCAGCCGAAGAGGTGCCGAACGACGAGGCGCTGGTCGCCGGGCAGCTTGGCGAGCCCGGACAGGATCGTGAGCGACACAACGAAGGACGCCGCGACGAGCACCGTCGCCAGGTAGCCCGCCACCCTGGCGAGCCGCTTGCCGAACAGCAGCAGGATCACCGCCCCGGTGAGGGGCAGGACGGGGACGAGGACGACCTGCCTCAGCACGGCTGGGCCCCCACGGGCGCCAGGGGGGTCCAGGGGGGATTCGCAGCCCGGCGGAGCGCAGCGGAGCCGGATGAGCTGCGAATCCCCCCTGGGTCCTCGGACACTCCGAAGGAGTGTCCGAGGACTGGAAACTCAACCACCACTACCACTTCAGCAGGTTGATCTGGTCGGCGTCCGCGCTCGCCCGGCGGCGGAAGATCGCCACGATGATGGCCAGGCCCACGACCACCTCGGCGGCGGCGACCACCAGCACGAAGAACACCGCCACCTGGCCGTCGAGGGCGTGCATCATGCGGCCGAGGGTCACGAAGCTCAGGTTGACGGCGTTGAGCATCAGCTCGATGCACATGAACATCACGAGGACGTTGCGCCGGACGAGCACCCCGACCGCCCCCGTGGTGAAGAGGATGGCCGACACGATGAGGTAGGCCGCCCCGGGAACCCGCACCGCTAGACCATTTTCCGCCGGGCGACGACCATCACGCCGACCACCGCGACCACCAGCAGGACCGAGGTCGCCTCGAAGGGCAGCGCCCAGTTCGTGAAGAGCACCCGGGCGACGGCCTGCACGTTGCCCTCGTGCGGGCCGGCCTGGAGGCCGCCGGAGCCCACGTGGATGTGCTGGGAGAGCGCCAGGTAGATCGCCTCCGCGGCGAGCAGGAGGCCGAGCCCGGCGGCGATCGGCCGCTGCCAGCGTAGCGGCTCGATGAGGGCCTCCTTCTTGTCGACGCCCAGCAGCATGACCACGAAGACGAAGAGCACCATGATGGCGCCGGCGTAGACCATGATCTGCAGCACCGAGACCAGGAATGCCCCCTGCAGCAGGAAGAGCACCGCAAGGCAGAGCTGCACCCCGACCAGGAACAGCGCCGAGTGGACGGCATTGCGGGTGAGCACGAGGAACACGCCCGCGATGACCGCGACGGCGGCGATGACGGCGAAGACGGCGATCTGGATCATCTCGGCATCACCGGGGGGAGATGTTCTCGTCGGTGGGACGGGGCGCGGATGGGTCCGGGGGAGGCACGTCGCCCGGCGCCTGGGTGCCGCGGGCGGGGGGCGCTCCCTCGAGGACCTCGGTGCGCTTGGGCGAACCCTCCGCACTCGCCGACTGCCCCAGACTTGCGGTGCCAGCCGGGCGTCCCTCCTCGGGAGCAGGCGGACGGCCCCCGGCTCCGGGCGGCGCCGGACGCTGCGGCTTGCCCAGCTCGGCCCGGGCGCGGGCGAGTCCCTCCTTCAGGATCCGGAAGTCGCCGACGTCCTCGCCGGCGGCGAGGTCCTCCTTCGACGGACGCCTCTGGAGCGGGGCGTCGGCGATCAGCATGTCCTTGGTGAAGATGAGGGAGTCCCGGGAATCCGACGCCAGGTCGTAGGCGTGCGACATGACGAGGGCCTCGGTGGGGCAGGCCTCGACGCAGAGCCCGCAGAAGATGCATCGCAGGTAGTTGATCTCGTAGACCTTGGCGTAGCGCTCCCCCGGCGAGTACCTGGCCTCGGGCGTGTTCTCCGCTCCGATGACGAGGATGGCGTCGGCCGGGCACGCCCCGGCGCACAGCTCGCAGCCGATGCACTTCTCGAGGCCGTCCTCGTGGCGGTCGAGGACGTGGCGGCCCTTGAAGCGCGGGAACGGCTCCCGGCGCTGCTCCGGGTACTGGATCGTGATGGGCCTGCGCCACAGGTGGCGCAGGGTGACCCACAGCCCCTTGGCCACGTTGACGGTGGCCCGCAGCGGCCCGAGGTCCTTCTCGGGGGGGCGTTCGTCGGGCATCAGACGCTCCCCGCCATCGCAAGGCCGGACACGACCAGCCAGGTCAGGGCGGCCGGGATCAGGACCCTCCAACCGACCGCCATGAGCTTGTCGTAGCGCAGCCTGGGCAGTGTCGCCCGCAGCCACACGAAGAGGAAGACGAAGAAGAACACCTTGGCGACGAACCACAGCAGCGGCCAGATCCACCCGAGGACGGGGAGGTTGGGCGTGACACCGTTCCAGCCCCCCAGGAACAGCAGCACCGCGAGGGCCGAGATCGTGACGACGTGGAGGTACTCCGCGAGGAAGAACATGGCGAACTTGATGCCGGAATATTCCGTGTGGTACCCGCCCACCAGCTCGGTGTCCGCCTCGGCGAGGTCGAACGGCGGCCGGTTGGTCTCGGCGACGCCGGCCAGCAGGAAGATCAGGAACGCGGGCAGGTGGTAGAAGATGTACCAGTGCGGGATGAACTTCCCCACCCCGCCCACCGGCCCGAGCCATCCGATCGACCCGATGACACCGCTCTGGGCATGGACGATCGTCCTCAGCGAGAGACTTCCCGCCGACATCACGACGGGGATGAGCGACAGGGACAGGGCGATCTCGTAGGAAATCATCTGGGCGCTGGAGCGGATCCCGCCGAGCAGCGGGTACTTGGAGCCGCTCGACCACCCGGCGAGCACCACGCCGTACACCGCGAGCGACCCCATCGCCAGCACCCACAGGAGGCCGACATTGAGGTCGGCGATCTCGAAGGTCGCTCGGTGGCCGAAGATCAGCACCGACGTGCCGAACGGGATCGAGGCGAAGGCCAGGAAGGCGGCGAGCATTGAGATCCCGGGCGCCAGGGCGAAGGTCACATGGTCGGCGGTGATCGGAGTGATCGGCTCCTTGAACATCAGCTTCATGCCGTCCGCCACGCTCGTGAGGAGGCCGAACGGCCCCCAGCGGTTGGGGCCGAGCCGGCTCTGCATGTGGGCGACGACCTTGCGCTCGAACCAGACGATGAAGATGACGAGCACGCTGAGCACGAGGAACACGATGAGGATCTTGGCCAGGATGACGACCAGGTCGGCAAGGAAGGTCATGCTCATGGGGCGACCGTGACGTAGGTGGCGGGCTCGGAGGAGTCCAGCAGGACGTTGGCCGACATCCCGGGCTGGTCGAACGGTACGGCCGCGGCCCCCGGCGGGGTGTCGGTCGAGATCCTCAAGGGGACCCGCACGGACCCCTTCGGGGACGACACCGTGACCTCGCTGCCGGCGACGAGCCTCCGTGAGGCAGCCTCGTCGGGGTGCAGCTCCACGAACGGCGCCGGCGTGACAACGCCCAGGTCCGGGGAGCGGGACACCATGGCCCCGTTGTCGTAGATCGCCCGGCCGGCGAGGAGGAAGAGGGCACCGGGGGGGGCGTCCTCATAGACGTTCAGCCTGGGGGTGGACGGTGCGGTGGCCGGGTTCGGCCCGGCCGCCGCCTTGCCCGGCCAGACCCAACCGCGCCGGCGGGTGGCGTCCACGGCTCGCAGCTCCCAGCGCAGCGGCCACGAGGTGGTGAGGCGGCGGTCGGGCAGTCTGAGCGACCCGTTTCCGAGGTCGTCCGGCGTCGGCGAGGCCTGGTACTGGGGCAGTGGCGGGTTCTCCCCGGCGGCGTGCCACAGCTCGGGAGGCACGTCGGCGGGCCCGGCGACGGGCGCCCACGGGTCGCCGAGCAGTTCCCAGTCGAACCCTTGGTGGGTCGGCACCGAGCGGGCGATCTCGGCGGCGATCTCCTTCGACGAGGTCCAGACCCTGGGCGTGCCCAGCCGGGCCGAGATGTCGAGGAGGACGTGCCAGTCGGCCCGCGCGCCACTGGGGGCCGACACGACCGGGTTCGTCTTCTGGATCCGGCGCTCCAGGTTCGTGTACGACCCCTCCTTCTCGGCGAACGCGGCCGCCGGGAGGATGACGTCGGCGGAGAGGGCGGTCGCCGTGGGGAACAGCTCGGAGACGACGACGTAGGCGCCGGAGGACAGGGCCGCCTCCGCGAGGGCGGCGTCCGGCACGTCGCTCAGGATGTCGGCCCCCATGAGCCACAGGAACCTGATGCGCCCGTCGACCGCGGCGCGCAGCATCTCCAGGGTCCCGAGACCGGGCGGGGCCGGGCGGTGGCCCCGGTCGAGGCCGGGGTAGATGCCCATGTCGAGCGCGCCCTGGGAGTTGGCGTTGGGCACACAGAGCAGCACGGTGGCCCGGCCGGACTTCTCCAGCGAGCGGGCCCAGGTTGCGAGCTCGTCCCACGCCCCCGGGCAGCTCCGGCCGGGGGACTGCTGGCCGACCGCGACGACGACCGGCTGCTGCGCCAGGGCGTGGCCCGCAGAGCGGATCAGCTCACGGTCGACGCCGCAGTCGGGGATCTCGGCCCCCGCGGTGACAAGGCCCCGCACCAGCTCGGCCTCGCGGCCGGGGGTGTAGGCGAGGTGGGTACCGAACTCGCAGAGGCTGATGCGCCGGGGATGGGCGACCAGCAGGCTGGCCCCCTGCTTCACGGCATGGCGGAGCCGCAGGTAGAGCACCGGGAGCTCCTCCTTCGGGTCGGGCCCGAACCAGAGGATGGTGTGCGCCTTGTCCAGGTCCTCGAACTGCGAGCTGGACCCGACGACGCCCCCCTTGCCGAACGCTCCGTAGTCGAAGGCGGCGTCGAAGGTGCGGAAGTCGACGTTGGGGGTGCCGACGACGTCGCGGAAGAGCAGGATGGCCGCGAAGAGGTCCTCGTTGGTGGCGTGGGAACCGCCGATGAAGCCGACCGACGCCGGGCCGTGCTCGGCGATGGTCGATGTGAGCTTGTCCGCCACGGCGTCCAGGACGTCCCGCCACGGCATGTCCTCGAAGGTGTCCGCCTCCCCCATCGTGGCGCGCCGTCGCACCAGCGGGGCGAGCAGCCGGTCGGCGTGGGAGACGTAGCGGTGGCCGTAGCGGCCCTTGTCGCAGTTCCAGAACGAGTTGACCGCGTCGTTGGGCAGCGCCTGCGCCCGCAGGACCTCGTCGCCCCGCCGCTCCACCGACAGGGGGCATCCGACGGCGCAGAACGAGCAGGTCGTCGCGGTCGACAGCAGGTCCCACGGCCGGGAGAGGAAGCGGTACGGCTTGGAGGTGAGCGCGCCCACCGGACAGATCTGGATGGTGTTGCCCGAGAAGTAGGAGTCGAACGGCTCGGCAGGCCCCCGGTTGATCTGCGACAGCGAGCCCCGGTCGAGCAGCTCGATCTCCTTGTCACCGGAGACCTCCCGGCAGAACCGCACGCAGCGCCAGCAGAGCACGCACCGCTCCCGGTCGAGCATCACGAGCTCGGAGAGCGCAATCGGTTTCTTGAAATGACGCTTCTGCTCCCGGTACCGGCTCCGCCCCGGACCGAAGTTGAGGGCCTGGTCCTGCAGGGGGCACTCGCCGCCGCGGTCGCAGATCGGACAGTCGAGCGGATGGTTGATGAGCAGCAGCTCGAGGACCGAGCGCTGCGCCTCGATGGCGGGCGTCGAGTCGGTGTGGACCACCATGCCGTCGGTCACGGGGGTGGCGCAGGCGGGCAGCAGCTTGCGGGAGCCTTCGACCTCGACGAGGCACATCCGGCACGCCGCCACGGAGTCCATGCCCGGGTGGTAGCAGAACCTCGGCACGAAGACGCCGTAGGACTCCGCCACGTCGATGAGCAGGTGGCCGTTCTCGGCCGGCAACTCCGTGCCGTTGATCGTGAGCCGGATGCCGGTGTCGCGGGTCTCAGGCGGCATGCGGGTCCTCCGTGAGGAAGATGTTGCGGGGTCCGCGGAACCAGCCGTACGCGCCCGTGACGAGGAGGATCGCCGGGGCCACGACGAAGAAGAACACATGGACGCCGCCTGTCCGGAAGATGTCCTGGAACACGGCGGACAGGGACACCCCGCCGGGCAGCTTGGCGCGGATCAGCGCATTGGAATGGATCTGCAGCTTGACGAAGTGGATGCCGATGACGCCGGCGACCACGAACACCGCCCCCGCGACGGCGCACCACGGCCAGATGGGGAGCCTGATCGCCGCCGTGACCGCGGTGCCGATGGTCATGATCAGCGCCACGCCGAGCAGGCCCGTCAGCCACCCGGGGGGGCCGCCGTCGAAGCGGGCGCGGGCGTCGTGCAGCAGGGAGAAGGAGAAGAGCCAGGTGGCGAAGCCGACGACCATGGCGATACGCCGCACCGCGTTCACGCCCGCACCTCCTGCTCGCGGGCCTCTTCTCCTGCTCGCACCGGGCAGCGGCCCTCCTCGACGTGGGCCAGGAACTCCTCGGGGAAGATCTTCACGATCGACCGCAGGGACCAGGCGGCGGAGTCGCCGAGGGGGCAGAACGAGCGGCCGCTGGCCGGCGCGCCCTTCTCGGGGAGGAGGTCCTCGCACAGCTCGAGGAGCAGGCCGCGGTCCTCGGGCCGGCCCTCGCCGGACTCCAGCCGCTCCAGCACCTTGCGCATCCACCACGTGCCCTCCCGGCACGGGGTGCACTTGCCGCACGATTCGTGGTTGAAGAACCGGGTGTTGATCATCGCCATCCGCACCACGCAGGTCGTGTCGTCCATGACGACGACGGCGCCGGATCCCAGCATCGTGCCCGCCGCCGCCAGGGCCTCGAACGACATCGGCAGGCTCGTGTCGGTGACCCACGGGGCGCTGGCGCCGCCGGGGATGACGGCCTTCAGGCTCCGCCCGCCCGGGATACCCCCGGCAACCTCGATGAGCTCCCCGAGGGTGGTGCCGAGGGCGACCTCGTAGTTGCCGGGGTTGGCGACGTGGCCGGATATCGAGAAGAGCTTGGTTCCCGGCGACTGCTGGGTCCCGAAGGTACGGAACCAGTCGGAGCCGTGGGCGACGATGTGCGGCAGGTTGGCGAGGGTCTCCACGTTGTTCACGACGGTCGGTGCGGCGTAGAGCCCCTTCACCGCCGGGAACGGCGGGCGGAGGCGGGGTTGGCCGCGGTAGCCCTCCAGCGAGTCGAGCAGCGACGTCTCCTCGCCGCAGATGTAGGCGCCGGCGCCCCGGTGGATGAACACGTCGCAGGAGAAGTCGGTGCCGGCGATGTTGCGCCCGACAAGGCCGGCCGCCCGGGCGTCGTCGACGGCCTGCTGCATCCGGCGGTACCCGAGGCCGAACTCGCCCCGGATGTAGATGTACGCGCGCTCGGCCCGGATGGCCAGGGCGGCGATGAGGATGCCCTCGAGGATCGCATGGGGGTCCCGCTCGGTGAGCTCCCGGTCCTTGAAGGTCCCGGGCTCGCCCTCGTCGTCGTTGACCACCAGGTAGCGGGGGAAGGCGTCCCTCGGGACGAACGACCACTTGTTGCCCGTCGGGAACCCGGCGCCGCCCCTGCCGCGCAGGCCGGAGGCCTTCACCAGCTCGACGAGGGCGTCGGGCGTCATCGTGGCGATCGCCTTCTTCAGGCTCTCGTAGGCCCCCGTCGCCCGTGCACGCTCCAGGGTGAAGGAGTCGCCGGGGTAGTCCTGGTAGCGGCGGGTGATGAAGGTGGCCTCCCGGCTGGTGAGCCGGCTCAGGTCGCTCACGTCCGCAGCTCCTCGACGAGGGCCTCGACGCTCTCGGGCGTCATCTTGGCGTGCAGCGCGTCGTAATCGACCTGCAGGCACGGCGCGGCGTCGCAGGCGGCCAGGCACTCTGCCCGCTCCAGGGTGAAGGCCCCGTCCGCCGTCGTCTCGCCCTCCGAATCCACCCCCAGGGTGTCCTCGAGATGCTCGATGACGCGCTCGGCCCCCATGAGGTTGCAGGCGAGGTTGTGGCAGACGCTGATCACATGCCGGCCCTTCGGTTTCAGGTGGTACATCGAATAGAAGGAGGCCACTGCCAGCACCTCCGCCGAGCTCAGGCCGAGGATGTCGCCGATCTCGGCCATCGCCTCCGCGGTGACCCAGCCGTCGCGCTCCTGGGCGAGCCTGAGCAGCGGCATCACCGCGGAGCGGCTTCGGTCGGGAGGATACCGGGCAAGGATCTCCTTCGCTGGCTCGGCAAGTGGGGCTCGCTTCACCGGTCCACCCCCCCGAGGACGGGATCGACCGAGGCGATGGCCGCGACCGTGTCGGCGACCAGCGTGTCGCACATCATCGTCGGCAGGCTCTGCAGGTTGGCGAAGGAGGGATCGCGGACGTGCACCCGGTACGGGAGGGTCTCGCCGTTGGAGACGACGTAGGCGCTCAGCTCGCCCCGGGGCGACTCCACCGACACATAGACGTCGCCGGGCGGCACCGCGTAGCCCTGCGTCACCAGCTTGAAGTGGTGGATGACCGCCTCCATCGAGCGGGTCAGCTCGGCCCTCGGCGGCGGCGTGATCTTGGGGTCCATGTTCTTGTAGTCGCCCTCCGGCAACGTGTCGAGGACCTGGCGCACGATCCGCATCGACTGCCGCATCTCGTCGAGGCGCACCGCGTAGCGGGCGAAGACGTCCCCCTCGGTGCGGGTCGGGACGTCGAAGTCGTACTGCTCGATCCCCGAGTAGGGGAAGGCCTTCCGGATGTCCCAGGCCAGCCCGCAGGCCCGCAGCGTGGGGCCGGATGCGCTGAGGGCGAGGGCCTGCTCCTGGTTGATCACCGCGACGCCCTGCGTGCGCTGGCGCCAGATGGGGTTCCCGGTGAGCAGCTCCTCGTACTCGCCCATACGCTCCGGGAAGATGGAGAGGAAGTCCTCCACCGCCGTGCGCCAGCCATCTGGGAGGTCCTGCCAGACACCGCCCGGCATGATGTAGTTGTGGTTCATCCGAAGGCCGGTCGTCATCTCGAAGAAGTCGATCAGCAGCTCCCGCTCCCGGAACCCGTAGGTCATCATCGACACTGCGCCCATGTCCATCCCCTGGGTCGCCATCCAGACCAGGTGCGAGCTGATCCGGTTGAGCTCCGTCATGAGGATGCGGATCGCCTGGCCACGGGGCGGGATCTCGATGCCGAGGAGCTTCTCGGTGGCGAGCGAGTAGACCAGTTCGTTGAAGAAGGGGGCGAGGTAGTCCATGCGCGTGACGATGGTGACCGCCTGGCGCCAGGTGCAGTCCTCGCACTCCTTCTCCATGCCGGTGTGGAGGTAGCCGATCACCGGCCGCACGTCCCGCACGATCTCGCCCTCGAGCTCGAGGACAAGTCGCAGGACCCCGTGGGTGGAGGGGTGCTGGGGGCCCATGTTGATGGTCATGCGGGCGTCCGTGGGTTCGTCCTCCTCGATGAAGGCGCCCTGGGACCGCTCCTCGAACTCCGTGAGGACTCTCTTGTCGGTCGTCTCGTCAGGCATGGTCTTCTCCGGCTTCAGTGACCCGGGGACAGGTGCTTGTATTCGACGGGCACCTTGCCCACCGAGTAGTCCTTGCGAAGCGGGTAGCCCTCCCACTCGTCCGGCATGAGGATGCGCGTGAGGTCGGGGTGGCCCTGGAAGACGATGCCGAACATGTCGTAGGCCTCCCGCTCGAACCAGTTGGCACCGGGCCAGATGCCGGTGACGCTCGGTGCCGCAGGCGGCTCCCCGTCGACGCCGACGACCACCCGGATCCGGGCCGGCGTGCCCAGGTCGGTCAGTGTGCAGACAACATCGAAGCGAGGCCGGCGGTGCGGCCAGTCCACTCCGCAGAGGTCGGACAGGAACTTGAACCCCCCCTCGTCGTGCAGCCACCGCGCCACCTCGGCCCAGTGGGCAGCGTCCACCGACACCACGGCTTCGCCAGGCGGCGAGGGCCGCTCCGACACGACGCCCGGGAAGCGGGCGACCACGGCCGCGACGGTCTGCCCCGTCTGGGTGGACGGATCGCCAATCTGAGGAGGTTGGCTAGTTGTGTCCATACGTCAGTCCACTTCTTCTTTAACGGCAGTTCGACCGGTTGAACCGGGTGCCTGACCCGGGCTGGGCGTGCCTGCGACCGACTAGGCGCGCGCGAGTCGCTCCCGGTACTGCCCCGCAAGGATCTTGTCGTGCAGCCGGAGGATGCCGTCGATCAGCATCTCCGGCCGGGGGGGACATCCCGGCACGTACATATCCACCGGGACGATCTGGTCCACCCCCTGAATAAGCGCGTAGTTGTTGAAGACGCCCCCGCAGGAGGCGCAGGCCCCCATCGAGATGACCCACTTGGGATCAGGCATCTGGTCGTAGATCTGACGGAGGACCGGCGCCATCTTCTGGGAGACCCGCCCGGCGACGATCATCAGGTCCGACTGCCGGGGTGAGGCACGGAAGACCTCCATCCCGAAGCGGGCCAGGTCGAAGCGGGGTGCTCCCGCCGCCATCATCTCGATGGCACAGCAGGCCAGACCGAACGTGGCGGGCCACAGGCTCGACCGCCGTGCCCAGTCCACCACCCGGTCGAGCGTCCCGGTGACGATGCCAACCCCCACCCGGGGCTCGTTGGCCCGGACGAGGAGGTGGGCCGGATCCTCGCTGGGTGGCCCCACCAGCCCCGGCGGCGGCGCCTGATCTACTCCCATTCCAGACCACCCCGCTTGAGGACGTAGACGTAGGCCCCCAGGAGAAAGGCTACGAAGGCCGCCATCTCGAAGACGCCGCCCCGGCCGAGCGACCGGAAGACGACGGCCCAGGGGAACAGGAACACCGACTCCACGTCGAAGACGATGAAGAGCATGGCGATGACGTAGAACCTGATGGGGAACGGCTCGTTGCCGATCATGGCGACGGGCTCGATGCCCGACTCGTACGGCGAGAGCTTTGCCGGCGTCGGGTGCCGGGGGGCTAGGAGGTTGGAGGCCACGAAGGAGAAGACGGCGAAGAACCCGACGACGACGGTCAGGAGCAGGATCGGGAAGTAGTCGTTCAGCGTCACGGAACCGGAGCTCCCTTATCTGTTTCGCTGACAGTCTTCCCTCCGTTCGCCGCCGCACCGCTCGCGGCCACGCCATTGGGCATCGACCCGTTGCCGGAGACGTCGAGGCGCTTCGTCGACGTGCGGCGGACCGGCGGGGCGGCGATGGTCGGGTCGTGCAGGTGCTCCAGGCGGTGCTCGTAGACCTTGACCGCCGCCCGGAAGGTCCGGTCCCCCGGCCCGCCGCCGCGCGGCTCGGCGACGTTGACCATCACCTGGACGAGGAACGACATCCAGGTCTTCGAGGTCATCCCCATCGACGTGAGCCTTTCGAAGAGGCGGGGATGCGAGATCAGCCGGAGGAAGTCGAGCCCGAGGCGGTAGTAGGCGGCGTAGGTGTCCTTCAGGGCGTCCCGGTAGGCGCTGAGCTCGGCGGACGAGCCGTCTGCCAGGGCCGACGCAATGAGTCCGGCCGCCATCTTTCCCGTCTCCATCGCGTAGGCGATGCCCTCGCCGGTGAGGGGGTTGATGACGCCGGCGGCGTCGCCGATGGCCAGCCAGCCCGGCCCGTAGGGCTTCGGGACGTTCCAGCCGAGCGGCAGGCGCCCCGACTTGTAGGGTCCCACCTGCCCGTCGTGGCCGATGTGGTAGCGCTCCGGCAGCCCGTCGACGAACGCCCGCTGCAGTTCGTTGAGGTTGATCTTGTGCGCCCGGCGGGTGGTGGAGAGCAGCCCCACCCCGACGTTGACCGTCCCGTCGCCGACCGGGAAGAGCCAGCCGTAGCCCGGCATCATCTTGTCGTCGGCGTTGCGGACCTCCAGCCAGGCCTCGAGGAAGCCGTCGTTGGAGCGGTCGGTCTCGTAGTAGGTGCGGACGGCGAGCCCGAGTGGCGTGTCGGTGCGGCGGGCGACGCCCAGTGCACGCCCGAAGGACGAGGATGCCCCGTCGGCCACGACGACGAAGGGGGCGTGCAGGATCCCCTCGTCGGCCTTGACGACGCCGCCGCCCTCGACGGGTTCCTTGCGGACCCATCTCACCCCCGCCACCCTCCCGTCCTCCATGTACGGGGCGACGGCCTCGGTGCGGGTCCGCAGCTCGGCCCCCGCGGCTTGGGCATTGGCGGCCAGCGTGGCGTCGAAATCCTTGCGGGGACGGATGAGGGCGAAGTCGGGTGCGGTGGAGGCCTTCGGGAAGGGCAGCTCCAGCTCCTTGCCGGTGGCGATGATGCGGATGCCGCTCGCCCGGTGGTAGGTGTCGAGCTCGGACTGGAGGCCCATCTCCCGCATCATTGCGACTGCCCTCGGCGTCAGACCGTCGCCACAGGTCTTGGCACGGGGGAAGGCCTTCTTCTCCAGCTGGACGACGTTGGCCCCGGCCCGGGCCAGGAAGTAGGCCGCCGCCGAGCCTCCCGGCCCCCCACCGACCACGACGACGTCACACTCCGACAACCCGGTACCTCCTCCCGATCCGTGACCTTCGCAGCCATCCTAGTCGAACGTTGAGCAACATCCGGCGGACGACCACCCTGTGGGGGGAGAGCCGGGGGGAGGCTGCGCTTCGAGCCTACCCGGCGTGCCGCAGCCCGTCCCGGCGATGTACGGTATCGCCCCGTGAGCCCTCTGAAGATTGCCTGGGCAGCGGCCCTGACCGCGGCTGCGGTGGCCCTGGGATCGTGCTCGTCGTCGAGCAACGACAACCCCACCATCGGCGGTGGCGCCGTCGGCCAGATCTCCGACGTCACGATGCAGGCCGCCAACGGGGGCCAGTCCGGGGCGGCCAAGCTCACCGAGTCGCCGAGCGTGGTGCTCTCGGTGACCATCTCGCTGCAGAACGCCCCCGGCCCCCAGCAGCCCGCCTCGATCCACGCCGGCACGTGCAACGGCTTCGCCCCGGACCCGAAGTTTGCCCTCAACGCGGTCGTCAAGGGGCAGTCGACGACCAGCCCCGTGAACTCGACCCTGGGCGAGCTCTCCTCGTCGCCCTACGTGATCGTCGTTCAGCGCTCGACCACCGACCCGACGACGGCGTCCTGCGGCGTCATCCCGACGGCAGCCACGTCCCCCGCCTCCCCATAGGGCCACGAGGTTAGGTAATTTTGTCAGCTATAGCAACACTTTTTTACCTAACTTCGCACATCTAGGCTTACCAAGAAGGCGAGGCGTGCTCTTCGAGGCCCGAGGTCAGCTTGGTGGGAGTGCCGCCGGTGGAGCGGATCAGGTAGATCTGCTCGCCGCCCTCCCTGGCGGTGGCGGGGGCGAACCGGGCAAAGGCGATGAAGAGGCCGTCGGGGGACCAGGACGGCTCCAGGTCCCGGATGCACTCGGGGTGGATGCAGACCGTGAGCTGCCTGGCGGCGGTGCCGTCGGGGTTCGACATGATCAGCGCGTTGGCGCCGGCCTGGTAGTAGACGAGCTGCTTTCCGTCGGGCGACCAGGCCGGGTTGTCCTGCTGGACGCCCCCCGAACCGACGTAGGTGAACGTGGCGGCCGTCACGTCGACGATTGCCAGGCGGGAGGGGTTGCCCGATCCCACGGCGATCTTCGTCCCGTCCGGCGACCAGGCCAGGTGGGGGTTGACGGACAACGCCAGGTCGAGGTTGCGCCGCCCCGAGCCGTCCGCCGACATGACCGCAAGGTTGTGGCCGTCGTGCAGGAAGGCGATCAGCTTCCCGTCGTGCGACCAGGCGGGCGAGCCGGCGGCCCCCGGCACGAGGACCCTGGCGCCGGTCCCGTCGACGTTCTGGAGGATGAGCGTTCCCTGGGCGGTGGTCTGGATGGTGTCCGGCGGGCCCTGGACGTACGCGACCCTGGTGCGGTCCGGGGACAGCGAGGGGGCATGGACCGCCTCGGCAGGGTTGGTCGGCGCCCCGTTCATGACCGCCCTCGGCCCGGAGGCGTCGACGTCCTGGCCTTCGATCCGCGTCACGGCATGGGTGAGGAGGCTGCCGCCGACAAAGAGGAGGAAGTGGCTGCTGGCGGCAAGGGGGGCGGTGAGCGGCGGACCGGTCGGCGGCGGTAAGGGCGTGGGGCTGGCGGCCGGGGGAGGAGCTGAGGTGTCGACCACGGCGTCGGGGCTGCCGGATCCCGAGGGGGCGGGGCTGGAGGTGCAGCCGGCACCGACCAATGCGGCAATCAACACCAGGGACAGGAAGCGGAGCCGTCGGCGCATCGGTGGCCCCATATTAGGCGCTACCAGGCGCTCACAGGTTTCGCGGGGTGACTAAGATGATTGCCTCATGAGGCCCCCGTCGAGTCCTTCCCGGTGAGTGCGAGGCTCCGCTTCGGCATCGCCGCATGCGTGGTCGTCCTCGCCATCGCCGGGCTGATCGGCTTCTCGATCTCGGGCGCCACCGCCTACTACCGCACGCCTGCCGAGATGAAGGCCGGGTCGTACCGGGCCAACCAGCGCATCCGGGTGGCCGGCGTCGTCGCCAAGGACACGGTCGTGCACAACGGGGCCGTGACCACGTTCACGATCCAGGACGGCAAGGCGACCCTGCCCATCACCACCGCGGCCCTGCTGCCCGACACCTTCACCGCCGGGGTCACCGTCGTCGCCGAGGGGTCGATGACCGGCGGGGGAGTCTTCACCGCCACGGACGTGCTGGCCAAGTGCCCTTCGAAGTTCTCGGCCAAAGTCTCCACCTGAGAGAGGCTGTGCGATGGACGCAGGGCTCGTAGGGCGCATCCTGCTCTACGCAGCGATCGCAACGTCCGCATGGGGCGCCGCGGCCTCGTTGCTCGGGCGCCGCCGCCACGACCCGAGGCTGACCACGTCGGGGCGCCGGGGCCTCTACGCCACCACCGGCCTGCTCGTCGTCGCGGCACTGTGGCTGGCCCTGGCGCTCATGCGCCACGACTTCTCGATCCTCTACGTCACCCAGGTCACAAGCCGCTCCACCCGGTTCCCCTACTCCCTCACCGCCCTGTGGGCGGGCATGGCGGGAAGCCTGCTGTTCTGGACCCTGCTGACCTCGCTCTACGCCTCCTCCGCCATCGCGGTGCAGGCTCCCCGGCGACCCGAACTGGTGCCCGTGGCCACGGCGGTGCTGTCGGGCATCCTGGTGTTCTTCGCCGTCGTTCTGGCCTTCGGCGCAAACGCCTTCGTCTCGTCCTCGCCGATCCCGGTCGACGGCCAGGGCCTCAACCCGCTCCTGCAGTCGCCCTTCATGAACATCCACCCGGTGATGCTCTACCTCGGCTTCACCGGGTTCTCCGTCCCCTTCGCCTTCGCGGTCTCCGCCCTGGTGTCCGGACGGTTGGACTCGTCGTGGTTCACCTCGACCCGGCGGTGGACGGTGCTCGCCTGGGCCTTCCTGTCCGTCGGGATCATCCTCGGCGCGGCCTGGGCCTACATGGAACTGGGCTGGGGCGGCTACTGGGCGTGGGACCCGGTGGAGAACGCCTCGCTGCTCCCGTGGCTGACCGCAACCGCGTTCCTTCACTCGGTGATGATCCAGGAGCGGCGAGGGATGCTGAAGATCTGGAACGTCGCCCTGATCCTCTCGACGTACTCGCTCGCCGTGCTCGGCACGTTCCTGACCCGGTCGGGCCTGCTGTCGTCGGTCCACACCTTCTCCGAGTCGCCCGTGGGGCGGTACTTCCTGCCCTTCCTCGCCGTGCTGGCGATCGGCTCCTTCGCCCTGCTCGGCTTCCGTCTCGACCGCCTGCGCTCCAAGCGCCACCTCGACGCGGCGGTGTCCCGGGAGTCGATGTTCCTCTTCAACAACCTCGTGTTCGTCGCCATCGCGTTCACGGTGCTATGGGGCACCCTGTACCCGGTCGTCGTCGAGGCCATCACCGGCCAGCAGGTCTCGGTGGGGCCTCCCTATTTCAACGCGGTGGTCGTCCCGCTCGGCCTGGCGCTGCTCGGACTGATGGGGATCGGCCCGCTCGTCGCCTGGCGGCGGGCGTCGTCGCGGGGGCTGCGGCGGTCCCTCAGCCTTCCGCTGGCCGCAGGGGTCGTGACGATCCTCGCCCTGTTCGCCGCCGGCGTCCGCTCGGCGGGGGCGGCGCTCGCTCTTGCCCTGTGCGCCTTCGTCACCGTCACCATCGTCAGCGAGTTCGCCAGGGGGGCGCAGGCGCACCGCCGGACCGAGGGGCTGTCGCTGCCAAGGGCTCTCGGCCGGACACTCAGCCGGAACCGCCGGCGCTATGGCGGCTACATCGTCCACCTCGGCGTGGTGCTCATCTTCCTCGGGCTCGCGGGGGCCGCCTTCGTCACCACCTGGACCGGGTCCGTCACCAAGGGCGACTCCTTCCAGGTGGGTGCGTACACGATCCGCTTCGCCTCGATCAACCTCCGCTCGACGCCGGAGAAGCTGATCTCCGAAGCCGTCATGGACGTCTCCCGGGGCGGCAGGCACCTGACGACGCTGCGCCCCCAGCAGAACTTCCATCTCGCCCAGCGCCAGCAGCAGTCCGAGATCGCCCTGCGGTCGACGCTCGCCGAGGACCTCTATATCGTCGTGAACCCGCTGGATCCCACCACCGCGACCGGCACCTTCCGGGCCTGGGTCAACCCCCTCGTGGCGTGGATCTGGCTCGGCGGGGTCGTGATGGCGGCGGGCATGGTGGTGATCCTCACCGCCCGGTCCCCCGTCGGGCCGCCCGAGCCCGTTCCCGGAGCGCCCGGCTCCGGGGCGACGCGCCGCAAGCGCGTGGCGGTGCCGGCATGAGGCGGCTCCTCCCCCTCGTCGCCGTCGCGGGACTTGTGGTGATCGCGGTGGCCACCGGCCTGTCGGCCGCCCGGGGTCCGAGCCCCAACGCGGTGCCGAGCGCCCAGGAGGTCGACAACCGGACCATGTCGCCGTTCTGCGTCGGGCTCACCCTGGCCGCCTGCCCGTCGAGCGAGGCGCTCCGCCTCCGGGCCACGATCGCCGGGATGGTGTCCGGCGGCAGGACCAACCGCGAGATCGATTCGTTCCTCCTGGCCAACTACCCGAAAACCGTGATCGGCTCCCCGCGCAACCTGATGGCCTGGGCCGTGCCCGCGGCGGCGGTGCTGGCGGGTCTCGGCGTCGTGGCGGCCCTGGCCCTCCGGCGCCCCCGCACCCGGGACGAGGACCGCGCCGAGGAGTTGGTGTCCGCCATCGCGCCGGGTGACCAGGCCCGGATCGCCGCCGACCTGCGGCGCTTCGCCCAGGAGACCTCCGAATGACGCCGGCCCTCCTGGGAATCGTCATGGCCGGCCTCGCCCTCTGGATCCTCCAGCCGCTCCGCCGCCCACGGCGGGTGACACCTCCGGGAGGAGTCGAGGACGCCAAGTGGAAGGAACTGGTCGACGCCAAGCACGCCGTCTACCGGTCCATCCTGGACCTGGAGTACGACCGCTCCGTCGGCAAGGTGGCCGAGGAGGACTACGGGATCCTCCGCCACCAGCACGAGGTGGAGGCGCTCGCCCTCCTGCGCGAGATGGACGCCATGGCGGCGGCCGCGGAGGCGGCCGGGGCCCCACCGCCGCAGGGCGCACCGCAGGACACCCTCGAAGCCGAGATCGCCGCGGCCCGGGAGCGGCGGCGCCCCACCACGTGAGGCGAACTGCAACCGCCGCCGCAGGGATCCTCGTCTTGTGGCTGGCGGCGCTGGCACCCGGCACGGCGGCGGCGGCAGGGACCACGGTCACCGCCCAGGCGGCCGCCCCGGTCAGCATCTCGGGGGGCATCGTCAACGGGACCGCCGGTGCGTCGGTCCCGGGGGGCCTGACGGTCACCGCCACCGAGGTGGACGCCGGCGTGACCAAACAGGTGGCGACGAAGAGGGCGTCGGTGGGCCCTGGCGGAGCCTTCAGGATCGACGGGTTCCCGGGCCAGCCCGGCGACCACTTCGTCGTGGGAACCGACTACCTCGGCGTCACGTATTCGGCGGAGGCGACACCGGGCTCCCCCGCCACCCTCAAGATCTACCAGACGACGACCGACCCCACGGTGCTCTCCATCCCCGCCACGACCCTGACAGTGATCATCGGCAAGCAGGGCAACTACAACGTCCTGCAGCTCCTGACGGCGCACAACTCGAGCGACCGCAGCTACATCGGCAGCCCCAATCCCGCAGCGCCCGGGCCGCCCGCCACGCTGGAGCTGCCGATCCCCGCCGGCGCCACCGCCTTCTCGCCCGTGCAGGGCCTGGCGAACGGGCTGACGGCCGCCCCGGACGGTTTGGTGGCTTCCACCGACCCTGTCCAGCCCGGCAACACGGACGTCTCCTACATCTACAACATCGCCGTCCCCCGCAGCGGCTGGGGGATGAACCTGCCGGTCATCTACGCCACGTCCAAGGTCGACCTGCTCGTCGACCCGGGCCTGACCCTGTCCGGGCCGGGCCTCACCTTCCGCAAGTCGGTGACGATCAACAAGAAGGACTACCGGGACTACCAGGGGGCCAACCTGGCGCCCGGCACGACGCTCAACGCCAACATCGCCCCCGCCAGCTCGACGTCGGTGACGCTGTACCTCGGGCTCGGCGCCCTCCTGGTCCTGGTCGTGGCCTCCGCGGTGGGGGTGCCGAGGCTGCTCCGGAAGCGCGGGAGGCAAGAGCGCGGTGAGCGTGAGCAGCTCATCGAGGAGATCGCCGCCCTGGACGAGGCCCACGCGGCCGGCAGCGTCGAGGAGGACGACTACACGGCGCAGCGGGCCGAGCTCAAGAACCGCCTCGTCGCCCTGACCGCCACCGCCACGTGATCGAGATCCGGAGGCTGACGCGGCGCTTCGGATCTGCCCGGGCCCTGTCCGGGATCGACCTGGACATCCCCACCGGCGAGACGGTGGTGATATTCGGGCACAACGGCTCGGGCAAGACGACGCTCATCAAGCTGATCGCCGGCCTGCTGCGGCCAACCTCCGGCGTGGTCCTCGTCGACGGCAAGCCTCCCCGGGAGACCCGGGGCCGGCTCGGCTTCCTGGGCCACGACCTCTACCTCTACCCCCACCTCTCGGTGTCGGAGAACCTCGTCCTGTTCGCCCGGCTCTACGACGTCGGGGCGGCGGAGGCGGCGGAGGCGCTGGAGGCGGTGGGCATGTCCCATAAGAAGGATGCGCTCGTGCACACGCTGTCCCAGGGGGAGGGACAGCGGGTCGCCCTGGCGAGGGCCGTCCTCCACGACCCCGACCTCCTGCTGGTGGACGAGCCGTTCTCCGGCCTGGACGAGACGTCAGCCGCCGCCCTGCCCGCCGTGCTCAAGCGGGAGGGCCGGACGCTGGTCGTCGCCACCCACGACACCGAGCGCGGGAAGGCGATCGCCGACCGGATCGTGGTCCTGGAGAACGGAAGGATCAGCGCGGCGTGACCGGCCAGCGCAGGTGAACAACGTGCGCAAGATGTTCCTGCTGGCCGCCAAGGACCTCCGGTCCGAGGCCCGGGCGAAGGAGATCGCCCCGCCGATGGTCCTCTTCGGGCTCATCCTCGTCTTCCTGTTCACCCTCAACTTCCCGCCCGGGGCCGGGCAGGCTCCCGTGCCGGGACCGGTCGTCGGGGCCGTGGGCAGCCGGGAGCTGGCCGGGGCATTCCTGTGGGTCAGCCTGCTGTTCGCCGGGATCCTCGGCTTCGGGCGGAATGCCTCGACCGAGCGGGAGGGCAACCGCATCGAGGGCCTCCTTCTTGCGCCCGTCGATCCCGCCGCCCTGTTCGCGGGGAAGGCCCTCGCCAACTTCTGTTACCTGTGGACGCTGGAGGCCGTCCTGTTGCCGGTGTTCGTCCTGTTCTTCGGCGTGCCCGCGGGGCTGCTGCTGCCGGGCATCCTGCTCGTCGCCCTCGTGGCGAACGTCGGGTTGGCGGCCGCAGGCACCCTCTTCGGGGCCGCCTCGCAGTACGTCCGGGCCCGGGAACTGGTGATGCCGCTCCTGCTCTTCCCGGTGATCATCCCGCTGGTCCTGGGAGCAGAACGCCTGACCTCCTCGCTCCTGACGGGGGGCGGCCTGGGGAGCCAGAGCCGCTGGTTTATCCTCATGGGAGCCTTTGATCTGGCCATCGTGGCCATCGGCGCCGTAGCTTTCGAGTTCATCGTGAACGAATGAGCCCTCTTACAACCGCCAGACGCAGCGGCACCGGCACCATGGTGCTGATCGCCCTCGTCGCCGTGGGGATGGTGGTGGGCATCGCCGCCATCTTCTTCTGGGTCCCCACGGCGAACTGCCTGGTGCCGGGCGTCGCCGATGGACAGCCATGCTTCGACGCCCGGCCCGACTACATCCAGCACATCTTCTACATGCACGTACCGATCGCCTACGTGGCGTACCTCGCCTTCGGCGTCGTGCTGGTCGGCTCGCTCGCCTACTTGAAGACGGGCAGGCGGCGCTGGGACATCCTCGCCCACGCCTCCGCGGAGATCGGCGTCCTCTTCACCGGGCTGTGCCTGCTGACGGGGATGCTGTGGGGCCGTCCACGCTGGGGAACGTTCTGGACCTGGGACGAGACGCTCACGCTCACCTTCGTCCTCTTCCTGATCTACGTCGGGTACCTGCTCTTCCGGGGCCTGGCCGCCGACCCGACCCGGGGCGCCAGGATCGCGGCGGTCATCGGGATCTTCGGCTTCGTCGACGTACCGCTCGTCCACTTCTCGATGGTCTGGTGGCGCACGCTGCACCCGGCGGAGGTGGTCATCAACCCCGCAGGTCCGCAGCTCCCCGCCTCGGAGCTGATCACCATGCTGTTCCTGCTGGTCGTGTACACCGGCCTCTACGTCGCCCTGATGCTCCTGCGTACCCGCCTCGGGCGCGCCGAAGAGGCGCTCGCCGAGGCGGAGGCCGCCCTCGAGGAACGCCCGCCGCCCCGTGCGCACGTGGCCGCGACGCCGTGAGGCACCAACTCGCCTACCTGGGCGTCGCGTACACCGTCATCTGGGCGGGGATCGCCGGCTACCTGGTCCGCCTGAGCCTGCGTCAGCGGGCGGTCGAGCGCCGGCTGGACGAGCTGCAGGGTCCGGATCGGAGCACCGACGAGTAGGTCGACGGCGGGCTCGTGGGACCCCTCGAAAACTGTCGCGACGCCCGCATGTATGCTTTCAAACGTCCGCTATAATGCGCCGCGTCAACCCCACTGAGGACCCCGCCACCCGTATGCTCAGACGACCTGCGAAGACCGAGTTGACTTGGACGAAGGCGGTCGCCGTGGGTTTGGGGGTCACCATTTTTCTGCTCATCACCTTGGCGTGGATCCCCTCCTACTTCACCTACTGGTGGTCCTCCCGGGACGCTTCGGCGGTCAAGACGATCCAGAGCATCGTCAGCCATATCCCCGGTCTGAAGCACCACATCATCCAGCCCTACACCTCCACCCGGGTCCGAGACGCCATCTCGCTGGGGTTCCAGTCGACCGTGTTCGCAGGCATCATCGTCGCTGCATACGTGTACGGAGAGAAGCGACGCCGCCGGCTGGGCCAGCGAGGCGCAGACGACGTGAAGGGATACCTTCCGGGCAAGTAGGCCAAAGGAACGAGCTATGGAGAACATCGACAAGCCGCGGCTCCGCACCGACTACGTCACGCAGGAGGTCACGCCCGAGTGGCTGAAGTCCATCCGGAAACCCCCTCGCTACATCAACTTCATCCCCGAGCTCTGCATCCTGTGCGAGGGCTGCGTGGACATCTGCCCCTGGTACTGCATCTTCATGCTGACGCCGGACATCGTGTCCGAATCCGGCTCCGACGAGATCGCCCGGGACATGCACGACAACGACATCCTGTTCGTGATCGACGACGACGCCTGCACGCGCTGCAACCTCTGCGTGGAGCGGTGCCCGACCGGCGCCCTGGTCATGGGGCGGCTGGAATTGCAGAAGGGCGGCGGCGCCCGGGCCCTCGGGACCGTGGCGGGCGAGCAGAAGGCAGAGTAGGCACGAGCACCAGCGGTACCAGGACCCGGGCTTCCCGGGGGGGAGCGTAAATGGCACAGACACCGACAAAGCGAAGGGTTCCGAAGCCCAAAGAGGTCGCCGAACGGGCCGACCGGCTGCGGGATTCGCAACTCTTCCGGTCGATCTTCCGTCCGGGGTCCATCTTCCGGAAGGGCTACCAGGACTCCCCGCGCAACCGGGCCTACGTGGTCATGAACTCGGTGCTCTACCACCTGCACCC
>JAOPZY010000075.1 GCA_025963875.1 Actinomycetota bacterium | reverse complement strand
TCCGGCCCGTAGGGTGGACGGATGCTCGAGTCCACCACCGCCCTCCGCTACGTCACGCCTCTCCGGGAGGGCGGGTCTCTCCCCGGCATCGTGGAGGCGGAGGACTTCGGCACCTACGTGGTCAAGTTCCGCGGGGCCGGCCAGGGCCCGAAGGTGCTGGTCGCCGAGGTCATCGTCGGCGAGCTCGCCCGGCGCCTCGGCATCCCGGTCCCCGAGCTCAAGACCATCGAGTTCGACGAGGCCATCGGTCTGCGGGAGCCCGATCCGGAGGTCCAGCAACTCCTGGTGACCAGCGCTGGCCTGAACCTGGCGGTGGACTTCCTCCCTGGTTCCCTGGGCTATGACGGCAGCTCGTTTCGGCCGGACCCGGACCTGGCGGCGAGGATCCTGTGGCTCGACGCCCTCGTCGCCAACGTCGACCGGACCTGGCGGAACCCCAACCTGCTCGTGTGGCACCGCCGGCTGTGGGCGATCGACCACGGCGCCGCCCTGTACTTCCACCATGCCTGGACCACGAAGGAGCGATTCGCCCTCCAGCCCTACGACGCCACCGACCACATCCTGCTGGGCTATGCCGGCGGTATCGGCCAGGCGGACGAGGAGCTCGCCCCGCTGGTCACCGAAGACCTGCTGGATGAGGTCGCCGGCCTCGTCCCGGCGGAGTGGCTCGCCTCGGATACCGCCCACCCCTCCCTCGACGCGACGAGGCGGGCCTACGTCGAATTCCTGCTGGCCCGCCTGGAGCGGCGCCCGGCCTGGCTTCCCGCGGCAGCGGCATGACGCCGGCCAGGCAGGCGTTCGAGTACGCGGTCCTGCGGGCCGTGCCCCGGGTGGACCGGGGCGAGTTCGTCAACGTCGGCGTCGTCCTGTACTCCCAGGCGACCGACTTCCTCGCAGCGCGCAGCCACATCGACCCAGCTCGGCTCCGGGCGCTCGACGATGCGGTCGACCTCCCGGCCATCGACGCCGCGTTGGCGGCCGTTGCGGCGATGTGTGCCGGGGACGCGTCGGCCGGGCCGGTGGGGGAGCAGCCGCCAGGCGAGAGGTTCCGCTGGCTGGCGGCACCTCGTTCCACCGTCGTGCAGGCCGGGCCGGTGCACGCCGGAATGACCGTCGACCCCGCACCCGAGCTCGACCGGCTGTTCGACCTGCTCGTGCGCTGAGTCGTCCCCCGCCGGGGGTCGCCGATGGAAATGACTAGGTGAGTTCGCCTAGTCCGTATAAATCCTCTTAGGAGCATTGAGTAAAGAGCCCGGATGTACGGTACCTTAGTAGGGCATACATAGTCCAGACGTATCAGGCTGAGGAGGCAGCATGGATTGTATGTCCCCAGACGTCGGCATTCGGCAGGCTGTGCAGCAAGGCCTGTCTGCAACCCAGCGCGGCGCCGATGACATCGTTTCGCTTCTCGACGACTGTTCCCTCCTGCTCGCCCTTGACGTCGCCACCATCCAGGAGGCGCAGGGCAGCAGCCAGCCTGCCGACGGCTGCTGGCGCCCGATGGCGGCGCTCGACCACTGGGACAGGAGCATCGGTGCCGTCCAGGAGCGGCTGCAGGTGGCGAGGGATGCCATCGCCCGGCTGAAGTCCGAGAACCTGCGCCTCAAGCAGGAGCTGACCTGGCAGTTGCCGTAGGGTCCTCACGCTCCGCCCAGGTCGACGACGAGGCCCCACTCCTCGCATGGGTCCGGGTCGAAGATGAGCCGGTCGGCCACGGGCCGGGCGCCGAAGCGTTCGTAGAGGCGGTGGGCCTCCTCCAACCGCTTGTCGCTCCAGATCTCCACAGCTCGACGGCCGCGTTGGCGAGCAGCGTCGAGCGCAGTCCGCAGCAGATCGGTTCCGGCGCCCCGGCGCCGTGCCCGGGGGTGGACGTAGAGGCGCGCAAGCGCCGCATCGCAGCCGGCGAGGCGCACGGCTTCCTCGACCTCGACCGCTGATCCCGCCGGCCCGGGCACCGGATCGAACAGCTTGAGCCCGACGAGGCCCTCGACGGCGACGCCGTCGGTAGCTACCCACACGAGATGGCCACGGTCGAGGTAGTGGGTGCCGAGGTCGTAGAGGTCGGCCTGGCAGCCCTCCGGCTCCCAAGCGAACCCGTACTCGGCGTAGACCGCCTCCACCACCCCCGCCGCCGCAGCGCTGTCGGCCGCGGTGGCGAGCCGGATGATCATCCTGCGTCGCGCCGGCTCAAAGGGGGGAGGACTCAAGTCTGGTCCTGAACATCTGATGCCGGCCATGCTAGCATCTGATGCATGCCACGCACGACCATCGATATCGACGCAGATGTGCTCCGCAGACTGAAGGTCATTCAGCGCAGGGACCACAAGACACTCGGACAGGTGGCTTCCGAGCTGCTCGCCCGCGCCATCGCTGCAGAAGCTGCCGGCGAGGAGCTTCCGCCGCTGCAATGGCCGTCGAAGCCTGTCGGCCTGAAGGTGGATCTCGAGGACAAGGAAGCGCTCTGGCGACTGCTTGACGGGCGGTGAGCGCGACGCTGGACACCAACGTCCTGATCTACGCCGTCGATGAGGACTCGGATCTGCAGCCCCGAGCCCGCGCCCTTCTCGACCATGTGGCAACTCGCCCGGCGATTACCTATCTGTTCTGGCCGGTTCTGATGGGATACCTGAGAATCATCACCCACCCGTCGATCCTGCGATCACCCTTGGACCTGGAGGCGGCCATCGAGGGCATCGACGACCTCGTCCGCCGGCCGCAGATCGTCGTCCCAGGCGAAGGCGACCGGTTCTGGAGCGGCTTCCGGAGTGTTGCCAGCTCGACGCCGCCAAGGGGCGTTCTCGTGCCGGATGCCCATGTGGTGGCCCTCATGCACGAACATGGCGTCGGGACGATCTGGAGCCGCGACCGCGATTTCCGGAAGTTCGACGGCGTCACCGTGCTCGACCCGTTCGACGACCGGTTCTCCGCAGGATTCGAGGTCTGAGCCGGCTCAACAAATGGGGGGAGTAGGCGTCCTTCTTTGCGCACGGCGTTGCGGAAACCGCGACCTGGCTCGCAAAGAATCCTTTCAGTGAGGAGCGACGGTGGCCGTTGGCGGGGCGGTCACGGTGGCCGTCACGCCCCCCGGGACTTCCTTGCTGTAGCCCTTCGCCACCTCCATCACGGCGACGGCGTACGTCGGGTCGCCGGGGTTGTAGAGCTCGACGGCATCCATGAGCGTCTTCGGGTTGCCCGCACCGTCGGCGCAGAGCATCCTGGCGGTGCTGGGGATGGCGTCGGCGGCATCGAAGGGGTCGGCGAAACCGTCGTGGTTGCCGTCCACCCCGTAAGCGACCCACGTCGCCGGCATGAACTGCATCGGGCCGATTGCCCCGGCGTAGGAAGGCCCGTCGTTGGCCCCGTGGCCGGACTCGATCTGGCCGATGGCCATCAGCACCTCCGCGGGCAGGCCGGGGCAGGTCGTGGCCGCCGCCAGGTACATCGTCTTGTACTGCGCCGACATCATCCCCGGGGAGGCCTGCAGCGAAATGCCGTCGTCGATGAAGCTGGCCATTGCGAGGACCAGGAGCACGAAACCGATAAGCCCCCAGACGATGGCCTTGATCATCGGTTGGCGGCCACGAGCTGCGACGCCGGATCCGTGACGCAGAGGCCGTGCTCCAACGGGGAGGTCACGACTTTGAGCGCAGCCCGCTCGCCGGCCACCAGGAGCAGTCCCTGGCCCTGGGGAGCCGCCACGAGGAAGGACCGCTCCCCCTCGGACAGGCCGAATGCCGAGCCGATGCCGTCGATGGCCTTCTCGGTCTGGCGAAGGAGGAGGTGGATCGAGGCGTTGTTGATGATGGACTCGCCGAGGGTCGTCGAGAGGACGTCCGCCAGGTCCTGCGTGATGATCGTGAGGCCGCAGAGCCGTTTGCGGGAGCGCTTGATGAGCGCCCACAGCAGGTAGGAGGCCTCCGGGTTCTCCCGAAGCATGAGGTAGGCCTCGTCGACCACGACCTGGCGGCGGCGCACCGGCCCTTTGTCGACCCGCTGCCAGACGGAGCCGAGGGCCTGCCCGACCGCCTCGTGCAGGCGGGACTCGTCGGTCTCGCCCAGGGCGTAGCAGACCACCCGGGAGTCCTCCTTGGGCTGCTGGGTCGGCTCCCGGATCACCTCGCCGCCGAGGGCCTGGGTGAGGCGGACGTATTCGTCGTCGGGGTCGACGATGAGGACCTCGTCGCCCTGGAGGGCCGATCGCCCGGTGAGGGCCTTGGCGGTGTAGGACTTGCCGGCCCCCGAGGACGCAAGGATGAGCATGTTGTGGTTGGGGAGGGCGAAGCGGTCGACGAAGACGGGGGAGCCCCCGCCGCCGGTCGCCTCCGTCCGGGTGCGGGACACGCCCCGGCCGAAGAGGATGCCCGAGGGGTGCCCCACCATCTCTCCGGTGGCGAACGGGAAACAGTCGGCCCCCGCCTTGGTGTCGAAGGTGCGCCGGAGCTTGATCTGGTCGGCCCCGAGCGGCAGGGTCGTGAGCCAACCCTCCAGCGCCCGATAGGTGGTCGGCCGGGCGTCGAGCAGGAGGGAGGAGCACAGCACCTTCACCTTGTAGGTCTCCGCGTCGAGGGCTTCCAGCGAATCTGCCCGTAGGGTGATGTAGAGGCCGAGGCGGAAGAGGCGGCTCTCGCCACGGGCGATGGCACGGGCGATGTCCTCGGCGTCGGTGGCCGCGACCTCCGTCATGGGGTCGTTGACACCCGACTTGGCAAGCGAGGCGGAAAAGCGCGCCCGCTGCTTCTGGAGATGTCGGGCCGCCGTGTCGTTGGCGAGGGGCTCGAAGTACAGGGCGATGTCGGCGGCGCCCCGCCACGACAGCAGCGGCTGCAGCCAGCCGGCCGAGACCTCCCGGGGCCAGCCGACGATGGCGAGCGTGCGGAACCAGGTGTCCCCGGCCTTGACGGCACGGGGTGTGATCTCGAGCGCTTCGGGGGCGGGGAAGCCATCGATGGGGGTATGGGCAGTCCCGTTGTTCTTGCCGATGCCGAACAGGCCCTTGCTCGACGGCTCGTCGAACTGGTCGAACACTCGCTTGCCTGATCGACGTGCGAGGCGCCTACGGGGCGATCGCATCGGTACCTCCTGTCACGGGCTCGCCCGGGGCGGCCTGGCCACTCCCGGGAGCGCCTCCACCGGTCGCCCGAGCGAGCAGGCCGACGGTGTCTTCCTTGTCGAGGCGGGTTGCCCGGATACCAAAGGGTACCAGCAGGGTCAGGATCTCCTCGCAGCGAGCATCGAGCTGGGGGGCGTCAGCCCCGCGGACGACGATGTAGACCTGACGGCGCAGGCCCCCCGAGATCGAGCGGAGGAAGGCAGCATGGTCTGCGCCGAAGGCGGAGATGGCGCCGTTGTCCTGGCTGGCGCCGGCAACCTCGGCGGTTTCCGCCGCCTCCTCGAGATCGATGGGCTCGCCCCGGACGACGATGCAGAGCGAGTCGTCGAGCGCATTGAGCAGGCGGCCGAATCCCTCGGTCAGAACCCGCGTTTCCTTGTCCGACCGGAGCTGCAGGTCGAGCGACGACACCGCCAGCAGCCGGACACAGGCGTCACCGAGATCGACGTCGCCGTCGCGGAAGCCCTTCCAGGGCTCCTCGAACTGGCCCAGGCTGTGCCGGGGCTTGACCTTGCGCTGCAGTCCCCGCAGGCGCCGGGGAAGCGGCGGGGTGCCCTCGGGTGCCCATACCAGGCGCCGCGGGGCACGGATGTACTGGAAGAAGGCACCCGCGAGGCGGTCGGGCGACAGGCCGTCCTGCTTGATGAGCGTGGTCGAGATGGCAAGCCCGCTGAGCACCGCCAGGACCGGCATGACGACGGCAATCGGGAGGTGGAGCACCGTGGACATCAGCCAGCCGACGGCCGCAACCACCGCGAAGGCCGGACCGATGATCAGGAGCTGGCGGGCGGTCAGCCCGAAGAGGAACTGATCCGGGCGGTCGAGGTCTCCGGGGATACGGGTCACGCGCCCACCCCGGCCACTGAGATGACGCCCCGCACCGAGGTACGGATGTGCTTGTGCGTCACGCCGACCGCTGTCTTCAGCATCCACAGGGGGATCGCTGCCATGAGCGTGATGACCACGAGGACGAGGACCAGGTCCACCATCGTGCTGCCCCCGCCATGGGCGGCGGCGGCGGTTCCGAGCGTCGTGCCGCCGTCAGAGAAGAAGACCTTGACGCCGATCGTGAGCAGGAGGGCCTGCACCGCCGGCGCTATGAGGACCGCCGCCGCTGCCCGCCACCAGCCGCGGGCGATGCTGTCGGTCTGGGGAAGAACACCGAACACCTGCAGGATCGGACCGCCGATGCCGAGGAGTACCACGATGACGATGCGGATGAGGTTCGAGAGCAGGAGGAAGAGCGCACCGATGAGAAGCAGGGAAAGAACAATCGGCGCAACCGTCCCAGACTGGACCAGCCGGTCCGTCGTCACGGAGAGAGAATTGGGATCCACCTGTAGGAATCCTTTGACCAGCTCGTTGGAGATGCCGATGCCCCATCCCAGCAACAGGAGGGACAGGTTCACGCTGAGTCCTGCGATCAACGCCCGGGGCGCGAGCTCCTTGGCCTCGAGGTAGGTCCAGTCGCCAGCGATCACCATGATCGCGCCGATGACCAGGAGCAACAGCAGCAGCGAGTCGGAGATGATCAGCAGGCTCTGCCAGATTTCCCGGATTCTCGGCTGCGTCGAGACGTCGGGAGTCTGGAAGGCGACCTCAGCCGACTTGAGCGCGTTGGAGATCGTCTTCTTGACCGAGGACTTGAAGGGATTGGCAAAGAGATGCCCGAAGAGCCAGTCGGCAGGGTTCGGAACCTGGGATGGGGCGGCAGCGGGGTGGACAGGGCCGGCCGGCGTGGCCTCAGCGGGTGCGAGCGCGGTGCTCAGGGCAAGGAGTACGAGAAGGGCAACGAGCAACACAGCCCCGAGTGCCCGGACCCGAGACTGGTTCGGAGAGGCACCAGATACACCCCGCACGAGATAACGTCTCTACTGACCGAGAATGGTCTTGATGATCTGGATGAGCACCGGCGCCAGGATGGCAACCGCTAGGCCCAGAAGAGCGTTCCTGACAGTCCTCTTGGCGCCCTCGACCCCATCCTTGTCTCCGCCGGCGGTGACGTAGCGAATGCCGCCCACGGTCAACATGACGAGGGACAGCGATCCGATAACCAGCATCAACGTGTCGCGAAGCCTGTTCAAAATATCGGTGATCGAACCCAATGAGCCTCCTTTATCCGACTGGGTGCCGAGTGGCGCGCCCGCGTTTAATAGGCTGCACCCTGATCGCGTGCTCCAGCCACTTCTTGTGCTTCGGGTATTTATTCTACATAATGTTCAATCTCTGTCAGCAATGCAAGTCATCGGACATTAACGCAAGGCGTCGGAACCGTGTTAGGTTCCGACGCGATTCGGACGAACACCTGATCATACCGCTTTCCGGACTAATTGGCGACCATGAGCGATTCTGCCATGAGCGTTCCATGCAACGGCTAGGCAACGGCCGAGGGGCCTCGGTGGGGGAAAGAACCTCGAACACGGCCCTGCAACAGGAAGGAGGGGGTCCCCGAGTGCCGGCCCACGAGGCGCCAAGGCGCGAGCTCCGCGGGCTCGCGCACCCTTTTCAAATATCTGTGATTGACCTCATGGCCTTCTCTCGGGTGCCGCCCGCCCGCGCTTCAGCATGCCAACCCTAATGGTGAGCCCGGACCGAGAATGTGGCCTGCTGAGAATGCTTCGCCGGATTCTCCATACCGCTGAGAATGCTTCGCCGGATTCTCCATAATGTTCAACTTCTGCGGTCTTGCGAGTCGTCGAAGTGTGCAAAGCTGGCGGCACGATTCCGACGAAAACGCGATCATACGCTTTCCGAACTAATTGCGGCAATGAGTGATCCGAAGCAGGGCAGGGCGCCGCGGGTCGGGGGCACTACCCGATCTCCACCGCGTCTGACGGAAGCGGACGGGCTTTTACCCACATAAGTTGGTTCCGCAGGACACTGCGTAGGGCTGAGGTCAGCTCCTTGCGGACGCGGTCAGCGCCGGAGGAACTCAAGTGATCCCGGAGCGTCCGGTGGCGACGATGTCCGCTGAGCCTCAGTCCCCGGCGAGCGTCCTGGCGATGACGAGGCGCTGGATCTCGGACGTGCCCTCGAAGATCGTGTAGATCTTGGCGTCCCGGTACCACTTCTCGACGGGGAAGTCGCGGATGTAGCCGTACCCCCCGAGCACCTGGATCGCGCGCTCGGTGGCCCGCACGGCCACCTCGCTGGCCTTGAGCTTGCTCATCGAGCCCTCGGCGTGCTCGTAGGGGGCGCCGGCCGCCGCCATCCACGAGGCCCGGTAGCACAGGAGGCGGGCGGCGTCGATCTCCGTGGCCATGTCGGCCAGGATGTTGCCGACCGATTCGTGCTCGATGATCCGCTTGCCGAACTGCGTCCGCTGCTTGGCGTACTGGACGGCGAACTCGAGGGCCGCGCGGGCGATCCCGACCGCTGAGATCCCGACGAGGGGACGCGTCACCTCGAAGGTCCGCAGGGCGGCAGACGCCCGCCCGCTCGACTGGCCCGACCGTGCCCGCTCCAGCTTGGCTTCGAACTTCTCGACGCCCCCAAGGATCTGGTCCACGGGGATACGGGCGTCGTCGAACAGCAGCTCGGACGTGTCAGACGCCCGGATGCCCAGCTTCTTCTCCTTCTTGCCCCGGGAGAAACCGGGTGTGTCCTTCGTGACAATGAACGACGCCTGGCCCCGGTGGCCCAGTTCCGGGTCGACGGTGGCGACGATGACGGAGACGTCGGCGACGCCCCCGTTAGTGATGAAGATCTTGCGGCCGTTGAGCACCCACTCGTCGCCCTCGCGGCGGGCCCGCGTGCGCAGGCTCGATACATCCGAGCCCGACTGCGGCTCGGTCACGGCGAACGCTGCCACCTGAGGGGCCTCGGGCGTTCCCATCATGCGGGGCGCCCACGTGGCGAGCTGGTCGGGCGTCCCCATGTTCCAGAGGGCCATCAGCGGGAGGCCGGTCCCCGTCAGGGCCAGGCCGATGCCGGCGCAGCCCCAGAACAGCTCCTCGGTGATGAGCGGCAGGGTGAGGCCGCTGGGGTCCTGGGCGGCCTGCATGTAGACGTCGATGGAGTACAGCCCCACCTCGGCGGCTTTCTTCAGGACCTCCCAGGGAAATTCTTCGGTTTCGTCGTAGTGCGGGGCGACGGGCCGGATCTCCTTCTCGGCGAAGTCATGTGCCCACTTCTGCAGCTCCCGCTGCTCCTCGGTTAGGCCGAACTCCATGCCTCAACCCCTTCCTGCTCTCGTCCCTGTCTCACGCTGGCCAACTCAAGGATCGCGCTTTTCCGGGGTTCGCGTTCCAATTTGGACTGAAAAGTTGAGTAGATCGAGCCGTAAATGGCGAGCCGGGGCCCCAGATTGCACCAAAAACCGCGCTGTCCGCAGTTTTTGATGCAAACACGCGCCGCAGCGGCTTGTCTGCCGTGGAAATCTTCCACACTTCAGAGGAGCGCACCGACAGGAGACCCCCTGGAAACGCTGGACCAGATCAACGCCGAGGTTGTCGCCTGCCGGCGCTGCCCCCGGCTCGTTGCCTGGCGGGAGGCGGTGGCCGCGTCGCCGCCCGCACGGTTCCGGGCCGAGACGTACTGGGCCCGGCCCCTCCCCGGCTTCGGGGATCCGAACGCCCGGCTGCTCGTCGTGGGCCTCGCCCCCGCCGCCAACGGCGGGAACCGCACCGGGCGGATCTTCACCGGTGACCCCTCCGGGGACTGGCTCTACCGGGCGCTGCACCGATCCGGCTTCGCCAGCCAGCCGACGTCCCGCCACCGAGACGATGGCCTTGTCCTCACCGACTGCTACATCTCGGCGGTCGTTCGCTGCGCCCCGCCGGGCAACAAGCCACTCCCCGAGGAGCGGGACCGTTGCCTGCCCTACCTGACGAGAGAGATCCGGGTCCTCGCCAGCCTGCGCGTCGTCGTCACCCTCGGTGCCTTCGCGTGGGACGGGACGCTGCGTGCGCTCAAGGCCCTCGGTCACGTGCACCCCGGGCCCAGACCGGCCTTCGGTCACGGGGTACAAGTCCGGGTGGGGCCGTATCTGCTGCTCGGCTCCTATCACCCGAGCCAGCGCAACACGTCCACCAAGCTCCTCACCGAGCCGGCCCTGGACGAGGTGTTCGCAACGGCCCGGGAACTCGTCGAATGCAATGGAGTCGAATGCAATGGAATGGAGGGCTGACCATGCGGCTCGGCTATGGACTCGTCACCTGCGAACGCACCCCCGGCGACCCCCGCACCTGGGTCGACCGCTACCGGGAGGCTCTGGAGCTCTCCCGCGTGTGCGAGACGAACGGTCTCGACTCGGTCTGGACGTCGGAGCACCACTTCGTCGACGACGGCTACATGCCGTCGCTGGCCGTGACGTCGGCGGCGATCGCGGCCTCCACGAGCACGATTGAGATCGGGACCGGCGTCGTCCTGGCGCCGCTGCACCATCCCCTCCGCCTCGCCGAGGATGCCGCCACGGTGGGCTGCATCGCCGATGGGCGGTTCGTCCTGGGCGTCGGCGCCGGATGGAGGGCTGAAGAGTTCCAGCGCCTGGGCGTCCCGCAGTCGGGGGTGGGGCGGCGGCTCGCGGAGACCATCCGGATCCTCAGGGCCGCCTGGGGGGACGAGCCATTCGAGTTCCACGGGAAGGTCTTCGACTTCGAGCGGACCAACGTCACGCCCAAGCCACCCCGGCCCATCCCCATCTTTGTGGGCGGCGGTGCCGAGCGGGCGTTGCGCCGGGCTGGCCGCCTCGGGGACGGGTTCCTTGGCAGCGGCACGCCGCTCGAGGCACTGCCCCGCCAGATCGCCACCGTGAAGGACGGGGCCGTCGCCGCCGGCCGGGACGCCGCCTCGCTTACGTTCAGCATCCACGAGCCGGTCTGGGTGACGAGGGATCCGGAGGGGGACCTCGACGAGGCCCTCCGCCAGACGTGGCTGGTGAGGTGGAAGTACGCCGACATGGCGGTCGCGCAGGGCAACCCCTCGGATCCGCTGCCCCAGCCCCCGCCGCTGGACGAGGACACGGCGGCCACCCTGCGGCGCCAGCTCATCTACGGCACGCCCGAGCGGGTGGCCGAGGTGGTGGCCGCGTTCGGAGAGGTCCTGGGCGAGGGGGGCCAGTTCATCGCCCGGTCCTACTACCCGGGGCTTTCCTTCGACGCCAGCGTGGAGATGATCGAGCTGCTGGGCGAGGTCCGGCGCCTCTTGTAGCGCGCCCCCTCGCTTTCAGTCCCGGACGAGTGGCTTGTAGCGGATCCGGTGCGGCTGGTCCGCCTCGGCGCCCAGCCGGCGGTGGCGGTCGGCCTCGTAGTCGGAGAAGTTGCCCTCGAACCACCGCACCTCGGACTCGCCCTCGAAGGCGAGGACGTGGGTGGCGATGCGATCGAGGAACCAGCGATCGTGGCTGATGACGACGGCGCAACCGGGAAAGGCGAGCAACCCCTCCTCCAGCGCCCGCAACGTGTCAACGTCAAGATCGTTGGTCGGCTCGTCGAGCAGGAGCACGTTCCCGCCCGCGAGCAGGACCTTTGCAAGCTGCAAACGGTTGCGCTCGCCGCCCGAGAGGACCCCCGCCAGCTTCTGCTGGTCCGACCCCTTGAAACCGAACGAGCCGACGTAGGCTCGCCCGTGCATCTCCCGGCCCCCTACCACCAGCGTGTCGAGTCCGCCGGTGATCTCCTGGTACACGGTCTTGTCCGGGTCGATGCTCTCCCGGCTCTGGTCGACGTAGGCGAGCGATACGGTCGGTCCCACGCGCAAGGTGCCGTCGTCGGGTGTCTCCTGGTCCATGACCATGCGAAAGAGGGTCGTCTTCCCGGCGCCGTTGGGGCCGATGACCCCGACGATGCCTCCCCTCGGAAGGGAGAACGACAGGTCGTCGATGAGGAGCCGGTCCCCGTAGCCCTTCCTGAGGTGCTCGACCTCGACCACAAGCTCGCCGAGGCGGGGGCCGGGTGGGATGACGATCTCCAGGCGCTCGGCCCGCTCCGGCGCCGACTCCGCAGCGGCCAGGAGCTGCTCGTAGCTGTTGAGCCGGGCCTTGCCCTTGGCCTGCCGGGCACGGGGCGACAGCCGGATCCATTCCAGCTCCCGTTCGAGGGTCTGGCGCCGCCGGGCGTCGGTCTTCTCCTCCTGGGCGAGCCGCTGCTGCTTCTGCTCCAGCCATGAGGAGTAGTTGCCTTCCCATGGGATGCCAGCGCCCCGGTCCAGCTCGAGGATCCAGCCGGCGACGTTGTCGAGGAAGTACCGGTCGTGGGTGACCGCGACCACCGTCCCCCCGTAGTCCTGCAGCGTCCGCTCCAGCCAGGCCACCGACTCGGCGTCGAGGTGGTTGGTCGGCTCGTCGAGCAGCAGCAGGTCGGGTTTCTGCAACAGCAGGCGGCAGAGGGCCACGCGCCGGCGCTCGCCGCCGGAGAGGTTCGCCACCGCGGCATCGCCGGGCGGGACGTTGAGGGCGTCCATTGCCACCTCGAGCGTCCGGTCGAGCTCCCAGGCCCCGGCAGCCTCGATGCGGTCGTTGAGCTCCGCCTGCTCGGCGAGCAGCTTGTCGAAGTCCGCGTCGGGGTCGCCCATGGCCTCGCAGACCTTGTTGTAGCGGTTCAGGAGTGCGGCCGCTTCCCCGACGCCCTCGGCGACGTTGCCCATCACGTCCTTGGTGGGGTCGAGGCGGGGTTCCTGCGCGAGGAAGCCGACGGAGAAGCCGGAGGTGAGGCGTGCCTCGCCGGTGTAGCCGTCGTCCTCGCCGGCCATGATCCTGAGCAGCGAGGACTTGCCCGAGCCGTTGGCGCCCAGGACCCCGATCTTGGCGCCGGGGAACATCGAGATGTTGATCCCGCGCAGCACCTCCTTGTCCGGCGGGTGAACCCGGCGGAGGTCGCGCATGGTGAAGATGAATTGCGCAGGCATGCTTTCACGCTAGCAGGCCCGGGCTGCCGACCGACCCAGATTCCGTCAAAAAGGGTGCTGGGCACGCTTTTTGACGGAAACTGCCGCGGCCTCCAGCTTCGGGGCGGCCTCCGGCGACGGCCACCAGCCAGCGGCCTGACCGGCGAACACCGCGGCGCCGCGGGCCACGGCCTGGGACGTGGCGGGCAGCACGATCGGCAGGGGCACGAGGGCCATCTTCGCCCGGAGCCATGGCCGGCTCGCCGACCCCCCACCGATGACGAGCATGCGGCGGGCGGCAACGAGCTTGCCGACCCGGGCGGCCGCGTCGGCGGTACGCTCGGCGAGCGCGTGGAGCAACCCCCGCCAGACGGAACCGGGCGCCCCCTCCGGAGGGCTGGCCTCCCCGCCCGCCTGGAGGTCACGGAGGAAGGCTCCGGCGTCGACGCAGGGCGCGTCCTCGGCCATGGCGTCGAGCTCCTCGATCGAGTGGCCGAGCAACCTCGCCGCCGCATCTAGCACGACGCCCGCACGGGCCGCTCCGGCCAGCACGACCCAGGCCCTGCCGCCCGGCGCCACGGAGACCGGCGTCCGCAGCTCGAGCGCCCTCACGAGGTCCGGTGGCGTCGACGTCAGGCCCAGCACCGTCTCGGCGGTGCCGACGGAGTTGACGAGGTCGCCCGGACCGGCCCCCACCCCTGCGGCTCCCGCGAGGTGGTCGTGGCCGGCCAGTGTCACGGGGATGCCCGCGGGCAGGCCCCAGCGCTCCGCCGCGTCCCGGCCCACGACGCCCATCGCCGATCCGGCGGCGAGCACGGGGGCGAACACCGAGTGCGAAAAGCCTGCTGCCTCGGCCACGTCCTCGAGCCAGACCTTCTCCACCACGTCCCAGCAGCCGGTCCGGGACGCGAAGGAGTGTTCGGTGGCCTCGGTCCCCGTCAGGTCCCGGAGCAGGAGCTCGGGCACCCCCAGCCAGCGGGCCACGCCGGTGTACCCGTCGGCCACCAGCCAGCCGAGTTTGGCCACCGACGAGACCGACCGGGGCCGCTGGCCCGTCCGGAGGCCCAGGGCGTCACCGAACCGCTGGGCCAGTTGCTCGGCGACGCCGGCGCCGCGCGGGTCGTGCCAGGCGATGACCGGGGCGAGGGCCTCACCGGTGCGGTCGAGCGGCGCCCCGCATTCCGCCATCCCGGCGATGCCCACCGCCGCGACCCGCTCGCGCTCCGCCCCGAGCTGTGCGACCAGGGAAACGGCTGCCGAGATCAGGCGGTCCACGGGCGCCTCGATCCGTCCATCCAAGGCCACGAACGGGGTCGGAGCGACCACCACGGCGACCTCCGTCCCCGAGACGTCGAGGAGCAACGCCTTGGACCGGGTCGTACCGATGTCGAGCCCGAGCACCAGGTCCCTGTCCACCGACCCATTGTGCCGCCGCGGGTGGCGGCTCGACCCCAGAGCCTGGTAGGCGGCCCCGCTACGCTGGCGACCATGGCAGACCTTGCAGCGGCGATCTCCGACCTCCGGGCGGAGTCGGGCGTCGCCTTCGCCGACGTCCGCCGGGTGCTCTGCCACCTGGCCTCGACCGGCGGCGACAGCATCGGAAAGCTTGTCGAAGCCACCGGTGTCCCGCACCGCCGGGTGCTGGAGGTGCTGCGGCGCCTGGGCTTCGAGGCGTCGGGCGACGAGAGCGGGATCGGGCGGGTCCAGCGCGACGAGCTCCGGCGGCTGCTGGGCTGCGACGAGCAACCCGGTCGGGAGCGCCTCGACCGCCTGGCGGGGACGATCGCCGAGGTCGTGGCCACCCTGCCGGCCCCGGTCTGGACCCTCGACCACGTGCCTGCCACGCACGCCACCATCGCTGACCGTGCCCGCTACCTGTCGAGCCGGTACGCCATGGCCGGAAGCCATCTCGTCTGCCTCGGCGACCACGACCTCACGGGTGTGGCCACCAAGGTGCTGGTGCCGGAGGCGACGGTCAGCGTGGTGGACGTCGACGAGCGGCTGCTCGAGTACCTCGACCAGGTGAGCGACCGCCTCGGCCTGGGACTCCGGCTCTATGCCGCCGACCTCCGGCTCGGCCTGCCGAGAGCCCTGCGGCAGGCGGCCGACGTGGTCTTCACCGACCCGCCGTACAGCGTGGAGGGCGTCGACCTCTTCGTGCGTCGTGGGGTCGAGGCGCTGGCGGACCGTCCCGGCACTTCGATCCTGTTCTGCTACGGGACCGGCGCCCGGGGGACCGAGCGCCAGCTTGACGTGCAGGACCGCATCGGCCGACTGCACCTGGTGCTGGACGCCCTGGTGCCGGGGTTCAACCGCTACCACGGAGCGCACGCCATCGGAGGGGCGAGCGCGCTGTGGGTGGTCCGGCCGTCCCGGCGCACCCGGGCCACGGTGGCCGCCACGGAGGCGAGCCGGATCAAGCCCGGCGAGGCACGCATCTACTCCCGCGGGACGGCCAGCCGGGAGAGCGCGGCGCCGCCCGTGCCCGGTGAGGTCCTGGCGGCGGTGGGAGGAGCGGTATGGCTCGACGCCCGCCAGCTGATCGACGCCGCGATCGAGCAACCGCACCCCGGCCCACGCCGCCGGTGGCCCGAAACGATCGCCGTCAACCTCGACCGCTTCTACGGATCGTCGGTGACCCGGGTGCTGATGGCGGCTCCGGGGACGTCCCGGCTGGTGGTGGTCGGGGACGCTGGGGCGATGGCCATCGCCCGGGAGGATCCGGCCCGGCGCCTGGTGGCGGCGCGGTTCGCCACGGAGGTCGTGGCGGAGCCGAAGCCGCTCGGCGTCCTCTCGGCCACGCCCGTCCCCTCCGACGACCTGGGGGACGTCGCCTGGGTGCTCCGGTACCTGCAGGTGCACCATGCCGGGGTGCTGCGCAACGCCTGGAGGGAGGCCCTCTGCGCCCTGGCGGCGCGGCGCGGCGGCTCCTGCACTAAGAACGAGGCCCGGTCGCGCATCGATGCGACGACGATGCGGGGCCCAGAGCTTGATGCCTTCCTCCTCGACCTGCCGGCCCACCGGCTTCGGGTGCTGGTGACGTCGGTCGAGCAGACCGTCGACGCCCTCAAGGAGGCCATGGCGCTCCCGGCGCACTAGCCGGCCAGCGCCTCAGCGCATTCATCGCTCATAAGGGAAATTGGCCTCCTCGCTCTTTCGTGTGCGGCCGCTGGGACCGCGTTGGCTGGCGGTCCAGAGGCGAGGGAACGGCGGCCAGAAACTCTTTGCTTGTCCTACCGCGCAGAGCGCGGTCAGGCGATCAAAGAATAGTTCAGAGCGGGCGGGAAACGGACGATGCGGTCTCGAACCGCCGTTCACAATCTCGTGCCGACCCCCTGCGTGGTCAACCGGTCCGCATCCAGCACAAGGGCCGAGCACGTGCCCGCTGAATGGGGGTGGTGGGACTTCGAACCACCCACAGAAAACAGCGAGGAGCCGGAAATTGCCCGCGGTTGGACTGGAGAATATGCCGGTTGTGCCGTGCCCCGTGCCTGCCAATTCCCACGCGGCGTTGCGGCAGGCGATGGTGCAATAGATCCATATTTACTTTTATCTCCTATCGTGGACTCTGGACATGTTATGGTCCACGTAGGAAATCAGGTCGATACACCTGAAATGAGTGGCATGCACCACTCTTGGCAGGCCAGGCGCACCCCGGTCCCCGGTACGCATCGAACACTCGATGAGTTCACCTGAGGAGACCGCGCGAGGAGCAGCCCGCCGCCCTAGTCGGGTGTCACACATTTCTCACCGCCCAAATGCACGGCATTCTCGCCCCGCGTCCGTACGTCGGGCAACCACTTCGACTCGACCTACCTGGAGGACCCATGGGAACCATGCGCACGAGCCGAGGTCTTGCCCGTTACGGTGCGATCGGGGCCATTACCGTGCTCCTGGTCGGCCTGGCACTGGCGTTGATGCGCGTCCCGGCTCATGCCGCGCCCACCGTCCTCACCGTAGTGTCGACACTGGATGACCACCCGGGTACCACCTGCGCGGCGACGTGCACGCTGCGGGACGCTGTGACCACCGCGAACGGGATGACCACCGACGCGACGAACTCCGTCGAGATCGACCTGCCCAGTGGGACCATCGCCCTCACCCAGGGCGTGCTGACGCTGGGATCGGCGACCAACAAGTTCTCGACCGTCAAGGGGTTCAGCGGGACGCCCGGGGTCAGCACGATCCACCAAGCCACCGCAGGTGCAGGCGTCTTCGCCACGTCCAACGACGCGGGCCTCACCACCAACTTCCAGGACCTGACGATCTCCGGCGGCCGCCGTACCGGCTACGGGGGCGGAGTGCTCCTCGCGGGTGGCGCCGGCGCCTCGGCCACATTCACCAACTGCATCCTCACGGACAACACAGCGACCGTCAGCGGCGGCGCCATCGCCGTCACCGGAACCGGGACCGTCAGCCTGACGGTCACCAGCAGCACGGTCACCGGCAACCAGGCACAGAACTCCGGAGCCGGCCTGTACTTCACCGGCGGGGGCACGCTCACGATCGCGCGCTCGCTGTTCGATACGAACTCGGCCGGAGCGGGTGGCCTTCCGGGAGGCCAGGGTGGGGCGATCTGGAAGTCCGGCCCAGCAGCGGCCGGCATCTCGCTGTCGACGTTCACCAACAATTCGGTGGTCGATGGCACCAGCGAGGGCCGGGGTATCGGCGGGGCCGTGTTCAACGACGCGGGAGCGATGACCATCAGCCTGAGCCGGTTTGTGGGGAACACCGCCACCGCCCAAGGTTCCGCACTGCTCCAGGAGTCCAGCGCAGGAAGCATCATCGCCAACAACAACTGGTGGGGGAGCAACGCGGCTCCCGGATCGGCCGTTGCCCGCGACTCGCTCGGCTCGCCTCTTGGGGCCGTTCCCACCGCCACCGCCTGGCTCCAGCTGCGGAACATCGCCGCCCCGTCGCAGATCCAGCCAGGTGGCACGACGACGGTCACCGCCGACCTGCTCGGCGTGACCGGCACGTCGACAACGCCGCTGGCCGGCGGTTCGCTGGTCGGGCTCGCCCCGTTGCCGGCGGTCTTCTCCAACGCAGTGAACGGTTCGCTCTCGGCGCCCTCACCGCAGTTCGTCGGCGGGGTGGCCACCGCAACCTTCACGGGCACGGCCCCCGGCTCGGCCAGCGCCGGCGCCACCGCGGACGCCGCCACCGTGAGCGCCACGGTCCAGGTCAACCCCGCCACCACCACGACCACGGTCATCTCCTCGCACAACCCCTCGGTCTTCGGGCAGGGCGTCACCTTCACGGCAACGGTCACCTCGACCTTCGCCGGGGGGACACCCACGGGCACCGTGCAGTTCTTCGTCGACGGCGTGGACAAGGGGACGGTCACCATGACGTCCGGGTCGGCGACCTCGAGCCAGATCGCCGACATGACGGTGACCAGCCACAACGTCACCGCCACCTACGCCGGCAACGCCACCTATGGCGTCAGCACCGGCACCGTCACCCCTGCGCAGACCGTGAACAGGGCGGGCACCACCACCGGCGTCACCTCGTCGGCCAACGCCTCTGCCTTCGGCCAGCCGGTGGCGTTCACGGCCACCGTTGTGCCCATCGCCCCCGGAGGCGGCACGCCCGTAGGCAACGTCGCATTCTTCCTTGACGGCCAGCCCCTGGAGACGGTGGCACTCTCCGACGGCTCGGCCACCACCACCCCGCTCAGCAACCTGACCGTGGCGACGCACATCGTGACCGCTGTCTACCCGGACACCGTGAGCTACATCACCAGCACCGGCACCCTGCCGGGCGGCCAGACCGTGAACAAGTCGGACACCACGACGACGGTCGGCTCCTCGGTCACCCCCTCGAAGTTCGGCCAGCCGGTGTCGTTCACGGCTACCGTCTCGCCCACCGCCCCCGGAGCGGGAACCCCCGCAGGCAACGTGTCCTTCTTCGTCGACGGCACCTTCCTCGTGACCCGCACCCTGGTCAGCGGAGCCGCAACGACCGCCTCGATCTCCAACCTGGCAGTCGGCAGCCATCCCGTGACCGCGACCTACGCCGGCAACGCCACCTTCAACACCAACACGTCCGGCACCCTGGCGCAGGTCGTCAACCACGCCGACACCACGACCACCGTGACCTCCGGGAAAACGCCCACCGTGTTCGGCGAGCCCGTCACCTTCACGGCGACGGTGCTCCCGGTTGTCCCCGGCGCCGGCACCCCGACCGGCCAGGTCCAGTTCTTCCACGACGGCTCCAGCTTCGGAACCGCCACCGTGACGAGCGGTCAGGCAACGTCGACCATCAGCAGCCTCACCGCGGGGACCCACCCCGTCACGGCGACGTATAGCGGCGACCCGAGCTTCAACCTGAGCACCGGGGCCACGAGCCAGGTCGTGAACCCGGCAGACACGTCGGTGGCGGTCTCCTCGTCGCTCAACGCCTCGATCGTGGGCCAGAACGTCCAGTTCACGGCGACCGTCACGGCGACGGCACCTGGCGCCGGCATGCCCGTCGGGACCGTCCAGTTCAAGGACGGCTCCACCAACATCGGCGTGTCCCAGACCCTCGACGGCGGCGTGGCGTCGGTGTCCACGAGTTCGTTCACGTTCGGCACGCACCCCATCACCGCGCAGTACGCAGGCAACGCCAACTTCAACGGCAGCACCGGCACCCTTGCTGGGGGTCAGGTCGTCAACCGGGCCACCAGCACCACCGGCGTCATCTCTTCGCACAACCCCTCGGCCATCGGGCAGGGCGTCACCTTCACCGCAACGGTCACCTCCACCTACGACGGGGGGACGCCCACGGGCACCATGCAGTTCTTCGTCGACGGCGTGGACAAGGGGACGGTTACCATGACGTCCGGGTCGGCGACCTCGAGCCAGATCGCCAACATGGCGGCGGGCATCCACAACGTCACCGCGACCTATGGCGGGAACGCCACCTACGATGTCAGCACCGGTACGGTCACGCCGGCGCAGGTTGTGGGCAAGGCCGGCACCACCACGGCCATCGCATCCACACCCAACCCCTCGGAGGTCACCGAGACCGTCACGTTCACGGCAACCGTCGCCGCGACCCCGCCCGGCGTGGGCACGCCCGCCGGCGATGTCCAGTTTTTCGTCGACGGCTCTACCTCCGGGTCGCCGGCAACGCTCGACGAAGGGGGAGTCGCCACCCTTCCCGGCGTCGCCTTCTCCACGCCCGGCGCCCACCCCGTAACGGCCACGTACCTCGGCAACATCGACTTCGTCACCAGCACCTCGTCCCCGCTGAGCCAGGTGGTCAAGGGCTTCCGCACGACCACTGCGGTGACGTCGCCGGTCAACCCGTCGCTGTACGGCCAGCCCGTCACGTTCACGGCCACCGTGGACTCGGGCGGCCACGGCACGCCCACCGGCACCGTGCAGTTCTCGATCGACGGCTCCGACGTCGGCGGCGGCGTCACCCTGACCGCCGGTGCGGCGGTCTCTCTCCCGATCGCCAATGCCTCCGTGGGCAGCCACAACGTCACGGCCACCTACCTCGGGGCCGCGAACTTCGTCGGCAGCGCCTCTCCACCCCTCACCCAGGTGGTCAGTAGGGCCAACACGACCACCAGCGTCACCTCGTCAGCCAAGCCCTCGGTCTTCGGCCAGCCGGTGTCGTTCACCGCCACCGTGGCGCCGATAGCTCCCGGAGGCGGCACGCCGGCGGGCACCGTCGAGTTCTTCCTCGACGGCCAGCACCTGTCGACGGTGCTCCTGTCCTCCGGCTCGGCCAGTACCGCCCCGCTCAGCAACCTGACCGTGGCCAATCACACCATGACGGCCGTCTACGCAGACACCGATAGCTACATCACCAGCTCCGGCATCCTGGCCGGCGGCCAGGACGTGAACAAGGCGGACACCACCACGACGGTCACCTCGTCGGTCACCCCCTCGAAGTTCGGCCAGCCGGTGTCCTTCACGGCGACCGTCTCGCCCACCGCCCCCGGAGCGGGAACGCCTTCCGGCAGCGTGTCGTTCTACGTCGACGGCGGCCTGTTTGAGACCGACTCGCTTGTCGGCGGGGTCACGACGACTGCCTCAATCTCCAGCCTGCCGGTCGGCGACAACCAGGTGACCGCGACCTACACCGGTGACACCAACTTCAACGGCAGCAACTCCGGAACGCTGACCCAAACCGTGGGCGCTGCCGGCACCACGACCACCGTGACCTCCGCAAAGCCCACCACGGTGTTCGGTGAGCCCGTTAGCTTTACGGCCACCGTGCTGCCGGTTGCCCCCGGCGCCGGCGTCCCGGACGGCTGGGTCCAGTTCTCTGCCGACGGAACCAACTTCGGCAGCAGCGTCTCCCTGGTAAGCGGCTCCGCCGTGTCGCCAGAGATCAGCAGCCTGACCGCCGGGATGCACACCGTCACGGCCACCTATGTCCCGAGGTTCTGGGTCGTCTGCGGTTCGGTCTCCTCATTCCAGCCGTGCGGGTGCTTTTCGGTCTCATTCCAGCCGTCGTGCGGGCACCCGACCTTCAAGCCGAGCAGCGGGTCCACCGGTCAGACGGTCAACCAAGCCGGCGTGACCCTCACGGTCAGCACGGATCCCAACCCTTCGGTCTTCGGCCAGACGGTGACGTTCTCGACCACCGTCACGGCTGTCGCCCCCGGAGCCGGGGTGCCGACTGGCACCGTGCAGTTCAGCTCCGACGGGAACCCTGCCGGAGAGCCGGTGGCCGTCGTGGGTGGCGTGGCAACGACCACCGACACCGCCCTCGTCCGCGGGGACCGCGCCATCAGGGCCACCTACCTCGGCGACGCCAACTTCGCCTCGGGCGCCTTCAATACGACGACGCAGACAGTCAACCCCGCGGGCACCACGACAACGGTCTCCGCGTCGCCCAGCCCCTCGTCGTCCGGGCAGGACGTCACCTTCACGGCCACCGTCGTTGCGGTGGCGCCGGGAGCGGGGACGCCTACGGGCGGTACGGTCCAGTTCTACGTCGACGGATCGACCCTCGGCAGCCCGGCCGCCGTCTCCGGCGGATCCGGATCCTCGGTCCCGACCTCGGCCCTGAGTGTCGGCATCCACCAGGTCACGGCCACCTATACGGGCGACACCAACTTCATGCCCAGCACCTCGGGCGTCCTCACCACCCAGGTCGTGCTGCAGGTCGACGCCACCAACACCGTCACCTCGCCGTCGACACCGTCGAGGTTCGGCCAGCCCGTGCAGTTCGTTGCGACGCTGACCGGTACCCAGGGCACGCCGACCGGCACCGTCCAGTTCTTGATCGACGACGGCACCTTCGGCACCCCCGTCAACCTCACCGCCGGCGTTGCGACATCCACGGCGACGGGCGCGCTGTCGATCGGCGCCCACACCATCACAGCGAGGTACGGCGGCAGCCTGAGCTACAGGCCGGACACCGGCACGGTCGCCCACGCCGTCATCCCTGCCAGCACCGCGACCACCAACGTCGCCTCGTCCGCCAACCCCTCGGCCTTCGGGCAATCGGTGCAGTTCTCCGCCACGGTGGCCCCGGTTGCGCCAGGTGTGGGCAGCCCGACCGGCAACGTCGAGTTCTTCTCCGGCAACGTCAGCCTCGGCACCGGGACGCTGTCGGGCGGGTCCGCAACCTCGCCGGCAACGACCGGCCTGAGTACCGGGTCCCACTCTGTGACGGCGAGGTACGTGGGCGACGCGAACTTCACCACGAGCACCGGCGACCTCCCGTCGGACCAGGTCGTGGACCGGTCGGACTCGTCGACCACCGTCTCGTCGTCCCAGAACGCCTCGACCTTCGGCCAGGCTGTGCAGTTCAACGCCGAGGTCGACCCTGCCGGCAACGGCGCCGGCACTCCCGATGGCACCGTCCAGTTCGTGATCGACGGCGCCAGCTTCGGGAGCCCCGTCACACTCTCCGGCGGCTCCGCCACCTCGGGCTCCATCAGCTCGCTCACGTCCGGCAACCACAGCGTGGCGGCCGTCTACAGTTCGAGCATCAACTTCAACTCGAGCAGCGGGACCCTCTCGGGGGGTCAGACGGTCGGCAACCGGCCCAGCGCGTCCGTCGCTGTCTCCTCCTCGAAGAACCCCACCATCTCCGGCGAAACCGTGGTCTTCTCGGCCACCGTCGGCCCCGTTGCGCCGGCAGCAGGCACGCCGGGCGGCAGCGTCCAGTTCGTGATCGACGGGGCCAACGCCGGCGGCGCCGTGGCCCTGTCCGGCGGCCTGGCGACGCTTTCGACCGGCGCCCTGGCCGTCGGCGGCCACACCGTCGTCGCCAACTACAGTGGCGACGCGAGCTTCCAGTCCAGCCTCGGGTTGCTGGCCGGCGGCCAGGGCGTCGTCCTGGCGCCACAGGTCGCCAGCAGCGCCCCCAGCGGCGGCTACTGGCTCTTCGGCTCGGACGGCGGGGTCTTCACCTTCGGCAACGCGCGGTTCTTCGGCTCCACCGGCAGCATGGCGATCAACCGCCCGGTGGTGGCCATGACCGCGACGCCGAGCCGCCAGGGCTACTGGCTCTTCGCCTCCGACGGCGGGGTGTTCGCCTACGGTGACGCCGGGTTCTTCGGCTCGGGCGGCGGCGCGCACCTCAATGCCCCGATCGTGGCGATGGCGGCCACGCCGAGCGGCCAGGGCTACTGGCTGGTCGCCACCAACGGGGCCGTCTCCACCTTCGGCGATGCCGGCAACTTCGGCGGCCTGGCTGCCCAGCGCCTCAAGGCCCCCATCGTGGCGATGGCCGCCACGCTGAGCGGCCAGGGCTACTGGCTCGTCGCTTCCGATGGCAGCGTGTTCGGCTTCGGCGACGCCCCCGTCCTGGGCTCGCTCGCCGGCATGCACCTCCAGGCGCCGGTGGTTGGGTTCGCCGCCACCGTCGGCGGCCAGGGCTACTGGCTGGGAGGAGCGGACGGCGGGATCTTCAGCTTCGGCGACGCCCCGTTCCTGGGCAGCATGGGCGGTCGGCGGCTGAACAAGCCGATCAACGGTGTGACTTCGAGCGGGTAGCGTCTCCCCCCCACGCTCTCGCTCGACCCCCTCCCGCCGGCCCTTCGTGCCGGCGGGAGCGCGTGAGGCCTTGGACGCCCGAGGTTAGTCGCCCTTCGCGCGCATGCGCGCGCTGTGCTCCTAACTTGGGGGCCCGCCACGTTCGGGCCGGTCTGAGCCCGCCCGCCGACGGCCCGGGCGGAGGTTAGTCGCCGTTCGCGCGCATGCGCGCGCTGTGCTCCTAACTTCGGCGGCCCGCCACGCTCGGGCCGGTCTGAGCCCGCCTGCCGACCGCCCGGGCCGAGGTTAGTCGCCGTTCGCGCGCATGCGCGCGACCCACTCCTAGGCTCCCGGCCGCCCGGCCCCCCGGCCTCCTAGGCTTCGGTGGGTGCGGCCAGCGTCAGCGTGGCGGTCCGCTCTTCGGTGCCTCGGACCAGCGCCACCTCCAGCGTCGCCCCCGGCTGCAGGCCCTCGAGGGCCTTGTAGAGGTCTTCGAGGGTGCCGGCCTCGGCCCCCGCCACCTGCACGATGTAGTCGCCCTGCTCGAGGCCGGCTGCCGCGGCCGGGCTGCCTTCCTCGACCACCCGCACCAGCAGGCCGTCCCGGTCGGGCAGGCCGACGGCCCGGCGGAGCCGGCGAGCCACCCGGCCCGGGATGATCCCGATGCCGAGGTGCGGCCGGAAGGGCGACTCACCCTTGCTCAAGGCCTCGACCCGCTGCCCGAGCTCGGCGTCGGCGGGCAGGGCCAGGTAGAAGCCCTCCCCGGCGCGGTTGGTGTTGAGGGCCACGAAGCGGCCCGTTGCGTCGACGACCGGCCCTCCGGACGAGCCGTGCGCCATGGGTGCCGTGTGCTCGATGCTCCCGGCGATGCGCCGCCCGCGTGGGCCACGGAAGCCGCGGCCGACCGACGAGACCTGACCGAATGTGACCCTGAGGCCCCGGCCACCCCGGTTGGAGAGGGCGAAGACCGCAGCCCCGACCGCGGGTGCGTCGGATCCCGCCTGCCACTCGATGGGCGGCGCACCGGTGGTGTCGACGGACACGACCGCGAGGTCGCCGTCGAGGTCGGTGCCGGTCACCTCACCGGTGGCGGTGCGCCCGTCGGCGAACACGACGGTCACCTGGTCGCCGCGCACGTTGTGGGCGTTGGTCAGGACCTTTCCGTCGGAGATGACGACGCCCGACCCATGCCCCCAGCCGCCGCCGATGCCGACGACGGACGCGCCGGCCTTGGTTGCGACGGACCCAACTGCCTCTTCCAGCTCCTGCAGTACGCCCATCTCTGCCTCCTGTGCTCGATAGTGACTTGCAATCAACAAGTTACCATGAACCGGCCTTTGATGGGGGCGGATACCATGAGCCCATGAACGACCCGCCGGTGACGCCTCTTGCCGCGGCGGTGGCCCGGGTGGGCGACCGCTGGACGATGCTGCTGGTCGAGGCGCTGCTCGAGGGCCCCCGACGGTTCAACGACCTCATCGAGGCGCTGCCGGGGATCGCACCGAACATCCTGTCCCAGCGTCTCAAGCACCTGGAGAAGGAGTTCCTCGTCGTCGCCGAGGCCTACTCGCAGCGTCCACCGCGTTTCGCCTACCGCCTCAGCGAGGAGGGACAGGACCTCGCCGGGGCCCTCCGGTTGCTGGGCGACTGGGGCGCCAGGCACTCGGGGGCCGAGGGGGCCCGCCATGAGGTGTGCGGCACGCCGATGGAGCCGCGCTGGTACTGCCCGACCTGCGCTGTCATCCTCGACGACGCCGAACCCGAGCTCCGCTTCATTTGAAAGGAAGACGACCGTGGACATCGAGGAGTTCTATGACGCCGACCCCCGACGCCGCAGCGGTGAGGACCGCCAGTTCGGCCTGGGCTGGCGCGACGCCGCCGACGAGCACAGTCTCTGGGACCTGTACTGGAACAGCGGGTCCGGCGAGCTCTACCTCATGCGCAAGCCCGTGGTGGATCCGCTCGTCGGCTGGACCGGGTACGCCCTGGAGGACGACGCCCGGGCCGTGTCCCGCATCGAGCACCGCATCCTCGGGGCCGCCCAGCACCTGATCCACCCCCGCCAGATCAAGGCGAAGACGAACGACGAGTCCGAGGACTACAACAAGGAGGCCCTGATGGAGGACCTGGAGGTGGAGGTCCTCGGCACGATCCCCGACGCCGAGCAGGTCGACCGCGTCCTGGCGGGCTGGGAGCAGGCAATGGACCAGCCCGACAGCCTGTCGTGGCTGCGGGCGCGCCTCAGCGCCGAGGGCGTGAAAGCGTCCAGCTGAGCGTCTCGACCGGTGCGGCCCGGAGTGCCGACCGGTAGGCCTCGTCGTCCTCGAACGCCGTCGCCGGGAGGCTGCGCAGCGGGACTGATACGCCGAGCTCCTCGACGTCGAACGGGTACGGGTACAGCGCCACCCGCCCGTCCTCGACGGTCATCGTCATCGTGGTGACCGGCGTCCCGTCGAGTTCGTCCAGCGGGCGCATGCAGAGCAGGAGCGAGAGGTAGTCCACGCCTCTGAGCACGTGGTAGTCGGCCTCGACGCCCGCCGGATCGCCAAGCTCCCGCCGGGCCTGCTCCTCCCAGCGGGCCTGCTGGGCGAGGAAGGATTCGGCGGTGGCCCGGGCGTCGCCCTCCACGGCCCCCAGGCCCTCGGCGAGGAGGCGTCCGAAATGCAGGGAGGTGAGGAGGCCGGCATAGAGGTCGGTCGTAGCCAGGAGTTCGATGCCCCGGCGGTAGGCGGTCACCCGCTCGTTCATGGGGATCGTCAGGAAGTCGTGGGGGCGGCCCTGGTCGTCGATGGTGGGGACGTCCTCCCACGCGATCCACCCGTCGTCGTGGTGATGGGACGCTGCGACGAGGGAGGGCCCGGGGTGGTCCCCCCACGCCTCGGCGAGGGCTCCGGCGAGGCGGGCGTGGTCGGGCTGGGTGATCGCCAGGAGCTCGCTGGGTCCGCGGCGGATGATCATCATGGAGGAATATATGCCTGGGCCGCAAGGCCCCCGGGCCCCGACGCGGAGGTGGAGATGCCCTCGTTCTCAGACATGGTGGAAGCTGCACGGCCCAATGTGCGGGAGGTCTCGGCGGCCGAGGCGAAGGAGATGGTGGAGGGGGATCCCGATGCCATCATCCTCGACGTCCGGGAGTCCCACGAGTGGGACATGGGCCACATCCCCGGCGCCGTCCTCGTGCCGCTCGGCCAGCTTGACCTCGTGGCCGATCCTTCGGGGCCGCGACCGAACCCCGACCTCACCGGGCGAACCGACAAGCTCATCGTCGCCCAGTGCGCCACCGGCAAGCGATCCATCCTGGCGGCCGACCTGCTCCAGAAGCTCGGCTACCGCAACGTAGTGTCGATGAAGGCTGGCTTCGTCGGCTGGGCCCGCCAGGGCTACCCGATCGACTAGGGGCGATTAGCCCGAGGTCGACGAGTCCGGGCTCGGCGCCGAGGCGGTCCCGATCTCGCGGTAGACCGTGCGTGCGTAGCGGTCGTCCTCGAACTCGAGCGTCGTCACCGAGCCTCGCCGGCACGGAACCCTCCTGAGCCATGGCTGGAGTGGACGGCCCTCCACCGCCAGGCGGGCGACCTGGATGGGCGTCATGTGGGACACCGCCACGACTTCTCCACCTGGATGGGCACGCCGCATGGTCTCCACCGCCCGAACCATCCGGGCCGCGACGCTACGATAGGGCTCCCCCCAGGTCGGGCGGAACGGATTGATGAAATACCGGAGGTTACGGGGTTTGAGGAAGACGCGACGATCTGCGTGCTGTCCCTGCAGGTAGCTCTGGGTCTCGACGATGTCCTCGCAGACGACCACGTCCAACCCCCGGGCGCGGGCGATCGGCATGGCCGTCTCCTGTGCCCTGGTGAGCGGGCTCGTGTAGACCGCCGCCAGAGTATGGGAAGCAAAGAACTCGCCGAGTGCCTCCGCCGTCTCCCGGCCCTTGGCCGAGAGGGGGAAGCCCTCGAGATGCCCGTACCAGATGCTGTCGGGGTTCTCGACCTCGGCATGGCGGACAAGGTGGACGACGGTGGTGGTCATGGGGACACAGGGTAGCCGGGTGGGAAGACCGTGAGGGGGACGCTCGCCCTCGTCGGGGGGGCGGAATGGCGTCCCCCGGCGGCCCCGCTGGATGCCTGGCTGCTGGAGCGGTCGGGTTCCAGCGTCGTGACGGTGCTGCCCACCGCCGCCAAGGACCATCCCGAGATGGCGGTCGCCACAGCGGCCCGGTACTTCCACAGCCTGGGCGGCGAGGTCCGGGCGGCGCCGGTGCTCACGCGCGCGGACGCCGAGAATTCCCAATGGCGCGATCGATTGGCCTCCGCGCGGTTTCTGTACATCGCCGGGGGCGATCCCCGCCATCTCCACTCCGTGTTGACGGGGACCCCCGCCTGGGACGGCGTGCTCGACGCTCTCGGCGCCGGGGCCACCGTCGCCGGCTCCAGCGCCGGGGCGATGGTGCTCTGCGACCGCATGCTGATCCCCTGGTCGAAGTCCACCCAGCCCGGCCTGGGCCTCCTCCACGACCTCGTCATCGTGCCCCACTTCGAACGCTGGCGGGCGCGCCTGCTCCGGGTTGGGTACGCGGTCGGCGACGGGCGGGTTCTCGGCATCGACGAGGCGACCGGCCTCGTGCTCGAGGCGGACGGATGCCTGGTCCTCGGGGCCGGAACGGTCAGCCTCTACCGGGTGAAAGAGGGCGGGCCGCCGTCCGAGATCTGGACGACGAGGGCCCCTGACGAGCCGGAACACTGTCTGTGAGCCGCCGCGAGCCGGCGGCGGTGCGGTGGATTGGGAGAACGGCGCTCGTCACCGGCGCCTCCAGCGGGATCGGGCGGGCGCTTGCCCTCGACCTCGCCAGGCGTGGGGCACGGGTCTTCGTCACCGCCCGGCGGGCGGACGCCCTGAAACTGCTGGTCGAGGAGATGGGGGGCGACCCGCACCAGTACGTCGTCTGCGACGTGGGGGACCTGCGGCAGGTGCGCGACCTCGCAGAGACCGTCGCCGAGCACGTCGATCACCTCGACGTGCTGGTGAACAACGCGGGCATCCGCTCTGCCGGCCCCCTGTCGTCCGCGACATCGGAGGACATGGAGGCAGTGATCCGCACGAACCTGCTCGGGCCGATGTTCTGCACCCGAGAGTTGCTTCCCCTGCTGGAGGCGGCGCCGGCGACCCTGCGGATGCCGGTGGTCGCCAACGTGGCGTCGATCGCCGGCAGGGTCGCCATCCCCCGGTCCTCCGACTACACGGCTTCCAAGTTCGGCCTCGTCGGCATGACGGAGTCGCTGTGGCACGACCTGACCGCCAGGGGCATCAAAGTGATGATGGTGAACCCCGGCCCCGTGGACACCGAAGGGTTCCCCATGGCCAAGGTCAAAGCGGTCCCCGGCCTGGCCTGGACCGTCATGGAGCCGGCCCGGGTGGCGAGGGCCATCGTGCGCGGCATCGAACGGGGGGCCTTCGAGGTGCGGGTCCAGTGGTGGTTCCACCCCGTCTACCACGCCGCGGTCCTTGCCGGTTCCGCCCGGCTGGTGGTGGCGACCCGGCTGGGGCAGAGGATCCCCCTCGACTTCGAGGGTCCCGGGCCTGACGAGTCCTAGTGCCCGGGCACCTTTGGTGGCCGCCGAAGTTAGGAGCACAGCGCGCGCATTTGCGCGAAAGGCGACTAACCTCTGCTCGGCCCGGGGGCGGCAGCCGAGAACGCCCGGGCCTCGTCCGGCCCCCGTGAGTAGCGACGGATCACGACATTGGCGGATCCGCTTGACTCGGCGACAAGTGCCTCATCGCCTGCCGGATGGAGGTTGAAGGCCCACCCCTCGTCGGACATCTCGACGATGCCGTAGCCGTAGGGCCATTCCTTGGGCGACGGCACCTCGAGGACCGGGACGCCGTCGAGCTCGGAGAGGGCCGAGCGGTGGGTGTGGCCGGCGATGATGCCCCAGGCCTTCGTCCGCCTGGCCAGGTCTCGCAGCACGCCGGTCGACCGCTCGTCGAGGCCGAACATGAGGGCCGGGAAGCCGAGGTACGGGTAGGGCGGGTGGTGCAGGACGATCAAGGTCGGGCCGTCGCGGCCGAGGCTCTCGGCGAACGCCACCGTCTCCTCGGAGAACGAGCCACCCGGGACTGCCTCGTTGGGCTCGCTGGTGAATGTCCCCGTGATGAGGTCGAAGGGCGGGAACGGCGACTCCCGGGGGTCGGCCGAGTTGAGCAGGATCACCCGCGCCTTGCCGGTGTCGTGGACGCCGAAGGGCCTCCGGGCGAAGATCGACTCGAAGCGTTGCTGCCCCACCGCCGACGGCGTGCCGCCGCCCCACATGTCGTGGTTGCCCAGGGTGACCTCGTAGGGCGAGGCTAGCCGGTCCAGCTCGCCCTTGATCTGCCGGAAGTGCTCCTCCCTCCCGCTCTGCGTGAGGTCGCCGATGGCGACGGAGAAATCGACGCCCTGCTTGTTCATCTCGTCGATGACGGGCGGGAGGAACTTGTCGCCCATGGTGCTGCCCACGTGGGGGTCGCCGATGACGCCGATGCGCGTGTGGACCTCGCCGGGGGCGGTCGCCGCTTGCACCCCTGGCCACTCCGCGGGCGGGGGAGGCGGGAGGCCGTCGCGCATCAGTGCCTCTCCGACGTCCTTGCCGTCCTGGGCCCCGAGTTCCACGAGGCGGGACCAGTAGCCCTTGGGCAGGACGGCCTCGCTGTGGAGGTCGACGTACGCCCCCAGCCGTTGCAGGAAGAACCAGCCGAGTGCCCCGGTGTCCTCCGGGTAGCCCGCCACCTGGCCCATCCACCGCGCATGTTCCCCGGCGAAGTCGGTCCGCAGGGCAACGCCGAGCTCGGAACAGCGGGTGGCCAGGATACGGGCGCGGCCGGCTACCCGAACCGATGCACCGGTGTGGCCCCGCATCCCGAGAACGGTGGACCGTGCCGCTTCGCTGGTCCAGAGGGCGAGCACAAGTTCTTCCTCGAACGTCACGGCCAGGCACGGTACCACGGTGACCGCGCTCGGATAGGTGGCCGACACGTTTGGGTGTTTCAAGCCGGGCGAACGAGCGCCCCCTAGCCGGGCCGGCTCCGGATGGTCGTCCGGGCCGGTGCCTTCCGGGGCGGGGCGACTCCCAGGTCGAGTGACATCTGCTCGGTGGACTCCTCCGCCTCCGCGGGGTCGTGCTGTGGCGGATCCTCGGGCGACGACCCCGACGACCCCGGCGGGGGAGCGCCTCCCCGGCCCCCGCTGGGGCGGGTCCGGGCGACGCCGTAGCGCCTTCGCAGCTCGGCGACCTGCCGCCCGATGGGCTCGGTGACCTCCTTCGGCGCATAGGAGCGGCGGTAGGCCTTGCCGTAGGTCGAGACCAGCTCGGGATGGTGCTCGGCGAGCCACGGCAGGAACTCCTCCTTGACGCCTGGCCGAAGGTGCAGGGTGAGGGGCGTGACATGGGTGGCGCCCGCCTCGGCCGCCGCTTTGACCGTGGCCTCCAGCTGCTCCGGACGGTCCGAGATGCCGGGCAGGATGGGGGCCATGAGGACGCCGCAGGGGATGCCGGCGTCGTTCAACATCTTCACGACCTCCAGCCGCTTCATCGGGTGGGGCGTCCCGGGCTCGGTGGTCTCCCAGACCTTCTCGTCGACCGTCCCCACCGAGAAGTTGGCGCTCACTTCGGTGACCGAGGCGCCCTCCACGAGCAGATCGAGGTCTCGCTGGATGAGGGTCCCTTTGGTGAGGATCGAGTACGGGTTCCGGGCGGCGTTGAGCTCGGTGAGGATGGCCCGCATCAGCTTGTAGTGGCCCTCGGCCCGCTGGTAGGGATCCGTGTTGGTTCCCATGGCGATGAGCTCGCCCTTCCACGACGCCCGCCGAAGCTCCCGGCGCAGCACCTCCCCGGCGTTGACCTTGACGACGATCTTCGCCTCGAAGTCCCGCCCGGCGTCGAAGTCGAGGTAGGTGTGGGTCGGCCGGGCGAAGCAGTTGTGGCTCACGACCCCGTCCGCGATGAAGTCCCCGGTGCCGGTCGTGATGTCGTAGAGCGGCAGGTCGACGCCGAGCGCCTCGACGGAGACGACCCGTGGCGATCGCCCGCTCTCGATGGGGACGCCGTCGAAGTTGCGCTTTCTCACGACGGCGGGGTCGACGGTGAGGAAGAACCGCATCGCCGCCTCCAGGCCCCCGGCGAGGCGGACACAGGGGCGGCTCCTCAGGTCGTCCTGGCGCCACTGGAAACCAAGCTCGTCGAGGCAATGGCTGACGGCGGGGGTCTCCCCGGGATCGGGCTCGAGCCGGACGGCGTCGGAGTAGCTACCCGTCGCGTCGTAGACGCCTGCGAGGAAGCCGGCGTACTGCCTCACCGGCAGCGGCGGCCTTTCCTGGCTCTGACCGGCGTCTGCCTCGGCCGGCTCCCGGACGCCGAGGCCCTCGCGCAGGTACGCCCGGACGCGTTCCTCAGCCTCGGTGTCGAATGCCATGCCCCGGTTGCGGGCGGCGTTCCTGCCGAAGAGCCCCCGGACGTAGCCCCGCCGGTAGTCGACGTCGTGGGGCGGCGTCTCGGGGAACGTGCCGGTCCCCGTGAGCCTGGTGCCGGGAGCCAGGATCGGGCGCTGCGCCCCGTTCTCGCCGACCCCGGCGACGTGTCTCCATTCCCCCTCGGCGAGAAAGCGGTGGTCCGCGCTCGTCACCAACTGCGTGCCGTCCTCGAGCGTCACCCGGTAGGCCGGCTTCACCGTGCTCCAGTGGTCGCTGACCACCGTCTTGACGAAACGGGTGGACAAGCCGCTCGTCCCGGTGCCGTAGATCTCGTCGCCCGGTCCGATGTCGGCGAGCGGCTTCGTCCGCCCCGTGGCCATGAGGATCGGGGTGTCGCCCTGGAGGCAATAGGTACAAGCGTGGCTGCACCCCCGGAACGGGTTGATGGTCCAGTTGAAGCCGAAGCGGTCGCCGGGGACGTGGTTGATGATGCTCTTCGCCGCCACCTCGTAGAACGTCATCCCGCGGAACTGGGGGGTCTTGAAGCGGCGCACGATCGCTTCGCCCGGAAAGAGGGGCAGCACGGCCCTCTCGGTTTCTCCGTCGTCGTCCTTCCCGGCGTCCTGGCCGGCGAGGAGGTTGTCCCATCGCATCCCCGGAGTGTAGAACATGTGTTCGTTCCGCACCACCCCGCCCGGCCGGAGGGAGAATGGGCGGCGTGCGCTATGGGATGCCGGTCGGAGGTCCGCTGCAGGCCATCGGCCCGCTGGCGAAGGCCATCGAGGACCGGGGCTTCGATTCCGTCTGGACCACCGAGACGACGTCCAACCCCTTCATCCAGGCGGCCCTCGCCTCCCAGGCCACCAGCCGGGTCCGCATCGGGACGGCCATCGCCCTCGCATTCCCCCGGTCCCCGGGCATCACGGCGATGACCGCCGTCGATGTGGACGAGCTCTCCGGCGGCCGGTTCGCCCTCGGGCTCGGCCCGCAGGTGAAGCGGGTGAACGAGCAGCGGTTCTCGACGCCGTTCGAGCACCCGGCTCCGAAGATGCGGGAGTACGCCCTCGCCGTCCGGGCCTTCTGGGGCGGCTACTTCGGGCAGGAGCCCCGGTTCCAGGGCCGCTTCTACCAGGTCACGATGGCGCCCTGGCCCCGCATGCCGCCCCCGGTGCGGCCGGCCGTGCCGATCCTGTTCGCCGCTGTGAACCGCCGCATGCTGCAGGCCGCGGGCGAGGTGGCCGACGGGGTGATCGGACACCCGCTCACGTCCCCACGCTACATCCGTGAGGTCGTGCTGCCGTCCATCGCCGAGGGGGCCGCCAAGGCGGGACGGCCCCCGGCGGACGTGGAGCTGGTGCAGACCGTCCTCATCTCGATGTCCGGCGACCGGGAGCTGGCGCGGCGTGAGGTGGCCCAGCAGATCGGGTTCTACGCCACCACCCGCACCTACGAGCCGATCCTGGCCCTCCACGGCTTCGAAGGTGTCGTCCCGGAGCTGCGCCGGGCGTACGCGGACCGGGACATGGACCGGCTGGCCTCGCTCGTCACCGAGGAGATGGCCGAGACCTACGCCCTCTACGGGACGGCGGACGAGGTCGTCGAGAAGGCGAAGCGATTCGACGGCCTGGCGGGCGAGCTGCTGCTCGGGGGGCCGTGGTGGCGCGTGGACCCGGGCCGGCTCCTGGAGAACCACCTGGCGATCCTGGAGGCCTTCGGCCGCTGAAGCCGGCTCTCCGGCCTCCTACTTCTGGCGGCGGGGGAAGACCTCCGCCGGCGAGGCGACCCGGTCGAGGATCAGGATGCCGTCGAGGTGGTCGACCTCGTGCTGGATGGCCCTCGCCTCGAACCCGGAGGTCTCGGCGCTCACCTCGTCGCCGGCGAGGGTGAAGCCCTTGACGAAGATGCGTTTGGCCCTCCGAACGTCCGCCGTGATGCTCGGCAGCGAGAGGCACCCTTCGCGCCCGATCTCGGAGCCCTCGCCGGTCACCACTTCGGGATTGACGATCACCATGGGCCCGTGGCAGACCGTCGCCTTGGGGTGACCGGTCACGTCCACGGCGATGAGGCGCAGCGGCACGCCGATCTGGGGCGCTGCGAGGCCCACGGTCCGGGGGTAGTGCCGCATGGTCTCGAGCAGGTCGACTGCCAGTGCCCGGATCTCGTCGTCGACGTACTCGCAGGCCGCCGCCACCGACTTGAGCATCGGGTGGGGATAGATGAGCACCGGCCGGACGGGCATGAGGCAGAGGTTCCCGGCCTACAGCTCGGCGGCCTCGGTGGAGCGGAAGGTCAGGCTGACACCGAGGTCCCGGGAGATGGCCTGGAGGCGGGCGGCCACCTCCTCCGGCGCGAGGGCCGGCGGCACGGCGACGTCGAGGATCATGGCGTAGAGGTCGCCGCCGACCAGGTGGCTGCGCAGGTCCGTGATGTTGACGTCCATGTCGGCCAGGGCCCTCGAGACCGCGTGGACGATCCCGGGGCGGTCCTTGCCGTACACGGACACGACGAAGGGGACGTCGCCCTCGGGACCAGGCACGTCCTCGAACTCCCTCGTGGTCACGACGAGGTCGAAGCGCCGGGCCGGTTCCTCCAGGGCGGTGTTGAGCCGATCGGCGCCGACCTCCTGCGGCGACTCGACCAGGAGGATCATGGCGAACTCGTTGCGCAGCAGGCTCATCGAGCAATCGGCCAGGTTGCAGCCGAGGGCAAGGAGCACCTCCGTGAAACCGGCCACGATGCCGGGCCGGTCCTGGCCGATGGCCGTGATGGCGAACTCGTGCATCTGCCTCCTCCCCCTTCGCGGCGCCTGAGGGCCGGATCGAACGCTCGACCCGTCCGGAAATTGACGCCCGACCCGTCGATCTTGTGCCTATACTCGGTCGAATGACCCGCTCGAGCCCGGCTCCCGTTCCGGCCCCCGCTCCCGCCCAGCTCCCCCTGCCTTCCTACGACCCTGCTGAAGGCCCCCCGACGTCGACCAGGGAGGCCGGTGGCGCCGTCCTGGTCCACTCGGTCGAGGTCCGCCGGTCGGCCCGGCGGAAGCGTACCGTGGCGGCCCGCCTGGAGGCCGGCAACCTGATCGTGTTCCTTCCGGCCCGCATGTCCCAGGCCGAGGAGGCCGTGTGGGTGGAGCGGATGCGCCGGCGGCTGGAGTCACGGGAACGCCGGCGCCACCAGAACTCCTCCGGCGAGCTGGAACGGCGGGCGCAGGAGATGAACAAGCGGTACTTCGGCGGCAAGCTCAAGTGGTCATCGCTGAACTACGTGGGCAACCAGAACAGCCGCTACGGCTCGTGCACGGTCGGCACCGGCGCTATCCGGCTCTCCGAGTCGCTGCTCGACATGCCGGGCTGGGTGCGGGACTACGTCCTGGTCCACGAGCTGGCCCACCTGCTCGTGCCCAACCACTCCCCGAAGTTCTGGGCTCTCGTCGAACGGTATCCGCTCACCGAGCGGGCCCGCGGCTACCTCATCGCCAAAGGCGTCGAGACCGAAGGCTGACCAGGGGTCTTACGGCGGGCCCCCTGCCCGGAACACGATGGGTGGTGCCATCGGGGGTCGCTCGCCCGGACGGCGGGTCCTGACGAAGGTCAGCTTGGTGAACCCGAGCTTCTCGAGGATGCCGACCGCCGCGGCCGCCCGGACCCCATAGCCCGCGAGGACACCGAGGTCCCAGTTGCGGCCCAGTTCACCGGACTCCTCCCAGAGGCGCTCGACCGGAATGCTGGCGCCGACGCCGTGCCCCGGCGGGAGCGCCGTTCCGGGATCCGAGACGTCGATCAGGGCCAGGACATCGGGGGCCTCGGCGAGCTGGATGACCGGCGTCGTGACGAGGGGATCCGGCCAGGAGTTGGTACCGCCAGCGAGCACCCCCACCACGTCGAATCCCTTGCCCCGGAACGAGTCGGCGGCCCGCTCGACGGGTGAGACGTCGTCATCGAGCAGCACCAGGCGGGCGTCCAGCGGGAGCAGGTCTCTCGCGCGGCCCCCGAGCCCGGGCCCCGCCTCGAACAGCAGCGGGATGCTGCCGTGGATGTGGCCCGCCAGGTAGTCGCCGATCGGCCGGAGGTCGATCGCCAGGGCGTCCCCGGCGAGGAGCTCCCGGACGCGCGCGGCGGTCAGGCGGCGCAGCGTCGACGAGGAGGCGGGTGGAACGGAGACCGCTGACATACGAGGTACGCTAGCAGTTGTGATGGTCTTCCTCGTCCTGCTGCTGGTGGTTGTTCCCGTCGCCGAGTTCAGCGCGCTGATCTGGGTGGCCCAGCAGATCGGCATCCTTCCCATGCTGGTCCTGCTGTTCGCCGTCAGCATCTTCGGAGCGGCGCTCGCGAAGCGGGTGGGCATCGAGGTCTGGCGGCGCTTCCGGGCCACGCTTGCCGCCGGGGACATCCCCTCCGGTGAGGTCTTCGACGGGGCGCTGGTCCTCATCGCTGCGGCAATCCTGCTCGTGCCCGGATTCATCACCGATGTCATCGGCCTCCTGCTGCTCGTCCCGTTCGTCCGCTCGATGGTGAAGTGGGCCTTCTGGCGGCGGATGCGCACGCGGCTCATCGCGGTCAGCGAACAGGTGGAACGCCGGCGGGCGGCGCCGATCAAGGTGCAAGCCATCCGGATGGTGGACGGTGGGGAGCCCGGGACCGGGTCGCCTCCGTAACCGCCTTTTCGGACGGGCTACCCCCCTCGGGGGGCTGGCACTCCATGGAAGAAAGTGCTAAGTTTGTTGTTTGTTGAGCGACATCCGCACCCCTTGGGTCCAGTCAATGTCGCCGCACCTGAGCGGCGGCCGCCCGAGGCAGAAAGGGGTTTCATCTCATGAGGCAGCTCTATATCCAGGAACCATGGGCCAACCTTGGCTACGAGTCACAGGCGCAGATCCTCAACGACCTGACGATTCGAATCCAGGTTCTGGAGAACCGCATCCGCCAGCTCGAAGAGACGGTATCGGACCGAATCGCTGACACCGAACCGGTGGGAGTGGGGAGCTAGTCCAGCGACTAGCTCTTTTTTCGTTCTGACGTAGCGCTGATTGGCCCTTGAGCCCGCGCCAGGTGCGCGGGCTTGCCGCGTCAGTCAGGCGCGCCGCTCCGGGTAGGGCGCCCTGGCCCAGTCCTCGGGCGACCGCCGGTACGAGGTCATCGCCCGGCGGAGCCCTTCCGGCCACGTGTCGTGATGCGCGAGGCCGAGGCGCTCGCAGAGTGCGCGCGCCTCCTCCAGCGAGGTCACGACCTCTCGCAGCCACTCGCCGGACGGCGCCACAAGGATGACCTGGGCGCTGCGCGCCCCGATCCGCTGGGTTACCGCCTCGGTCCCGGGCCTCGACTGCGAGAAAACCGCCGCCTCGTGTCCCGGGTCCGTCACGGCTCCTACCCCCGCTTCCGGGCGATGCCGTAGAAGCCGAAGCCGGCCCGCTTGCCACGGGCGTGGGAGGCACCGGAGCGCTCGAGGCGTTTGGCGATTGGCGACCACGCCAGCTCGACCCATGGTCCCCCGAAGGAGTAGACCAGCAGGGCCTTGCCCCGAGGTCGCAGCAGGCGCAGCATCTCGTCACAGAACGGCGGGGCGTTCTGCGACAGCACGAGGTCGAAGCCGGCGTCCTCGAAGCCGAGCTTGGCCGCATCCCCGACCTGGAAGTGGATGTCGAGGTCCTCGGCGTGGGCGTTGTGCCGGGCGATGGCCACCATCTCGGGCGATGCGTCCAC
>JAOPZY010000045.1 GCA_025963875.1 Actinomycetota bacterium | reverse complement strand
GTTTGGGAGGCGGCGTGGTCCGCTCCCAGTAGGTCTTCCACCACTCCCACGACTCCCGGCGTTCCTGGAGGGCGGCGTTGTACATGCCCCGGTGAGACTTGAGGCACTCGTTCAGGCGACCGTGCTGAGGGCCGGTCGGGCGCAGCCGGAACTTGTAGGAGCGTCTCATCGTGCGTCCATTGTCCGCAGGGGTACTGACAAAAAAGCGGCACTTTCCGCACGTGGCGAAGAAACATCAAGTTCCCCCGGCGCTCGGCCGAGGCCCCGATTCCCCTGCCAACTAAAGCAGGCAGTCCCCTCGGGGCAATTCTGATGGACGAACTCATCCAGGACCCCGGGGCCCCGGCGGCAATCAGCGCGGATGCGCCCGAGGGAACCGAGCAGGTCCACAACATCGGCAAGCTGCTGCGGGTCGGGGGCATGCTGCGGGAGATGCTGGACGAGACGCGCCGGGAATCCCTCGACGCCGAGGCAAGGCGCCTTGCAATCGAGCTCCTCGCCAGGGCCATCGCGGAACTGAAGGAGGCGATCTCTCCCGACCTGCAGAGCGAGCTGGAACGTGTCCACCTCGTCTTCGCGGGCGACGTCCCCACCCAGTCGGAGCTCCGCCTCACGCAGGCACAGCTTGTGGGATGGTTCGAGGGGCTGTTCCACGGCATGCAGGCGACCCTCATGGGCCAGCAGATGGGAGCGCCGGGCCAGGTTCCCCATCCGTTGCGGCGACCCGGCACACCGCCGCCGGATCAGCGGGCCCCCGGGCAGTACCTCTGACGGCAGGCCGGGTCCTTCGGAACTGAGGTAAGAATGACGCGCAGACACGCCATTTCTACCTCAGTTTGCTTTCGAGAGCCCGGCCCTCAGTCTCAGACGGCGAAGCGGAAGTGGCAGACGTCGCCCTCGACCATCTTGTAGTCCTTGCCCTCGAGGCGCAGGACCCCCTTGGACTTGGCGTTGTTCCACGAGCCCGCGGCGACGAGGGCGTCGTAACCGATGATCTCCGCCCGGATGAACCCCCGCTGGATGTCGGAGTGGATGACACCGGCGGCTTCCGGCGCCGTCGCTCCCCTGCGCACCTCCCAGGCCCGGGACTCGGTGTCGCCGGCGGTGAAGAAGGTGATGAGGTCGAGCAACCGGTAGACGACGTCGATGACCCTGCCGAGAACCGGCTCCTCGATGCCGTAGGCCCCCAGCAGCTCCCTGGCCTCGTCCGGGCCCAGGCCGCCGACCTCCGCCTCCAGGGCGGCGCTGGCGGAGAACGAGGGCAGGTCGACGGCCGGGGGCTCGGCGGCGAGGCCCTCCTCGTCGACGTTGAAGACCACCACGACCGGCTTCAGGGTGATCGGCGCCATGGCCGAGAAGGCCTTCAGCTCCTCGGGCTCCCATTTGCCCGACCGCAGCGGCTGGCCGGCTTCCAGATGTGCCACGGCCCTTTCCAGCGCCGGGACCTCGTGGCGGGAGGCGGCGTCCTTGCGGGCGCGCTCGAGCCGGTTCTCGAACGGGCCGAGGTCGGCGAGGATGAGGTCGTCCTGGTAGCCCGACAGCGCCGCGGCCGCGTCCTGGCCGCCGAAGGAGGGCACGACGAGCAGCAACGCATCCATCTTGCGCAGCTCCCCCATGGCGGCCGCCGCGCTCCGGGCGCCGGCGTGGACATCGACCATCTGGATCTGGATGGGCACCCGCTTGCGGGAGCTCTCCATCTCGACGAGGACGTCGAGCCGGGGGTCGGGGACGTCGACCACCGCGACCTCGCCTTTGGTCTCGCCGCCCGTGACGGCGCGCCACAGGGTGGTCTTGCCACTGCCGGGGGGTCCGGTGATGCCGACTGATTTCACGTGCCGTGAGCATACTGGGGGGCACGAGAAAAGGAGATCGAGTGCTCGATATCACCGACGACGCGGCAGCCGTCCTGGAGCGCGCCTACGACGCAGCCGGGCGGTTCAACCCCGGCGTGAAGATCCGGGTGTACCGGACGGGCGAGCAGGTCCAGATCGGATTCGCCGAACGGCCGTCCGACGGCGACGACGTCGTGCCGGTCGGGGACATGCTGATCTTCGTCGAGGGCGGCATCACCGGCACGTTGGAGGCGCAGCAGCCCCACGACCGACTCGTGGTCCGGGAGGACGGTTGAGTCTTTCGATCCGCGAGGTTTCGATCCGCGAGGCCGTGCCCGGGGACTACGAGGAGCTGGCGAGGCTGATGACCGCCGCCTACCAGGAGTTCGCCGACATCCTCGGCGAGGACTGGGAGGGGTACCGCGACGACCTCGCCGACGTCGCGCGGCGGGCGAGCCAGGGGACCCAGCTGGTGGCCGAGACAGCCGGACGCATGGTCGGAACGGTCACGTACTACCCGCCACAGGACCAGGCCCACGCCGACGAGTGGGCGTGGTGGCCCAAGGGCTTCGCCTACCTGCGCGCGCTGGGCGTCCATCCCGAGGCGCGGGGCAGGGGAGTCGGCCGGCCCCTGACGGTGGCCTGCCTGGAACGGGCGAGAGCGGACGGGGCGGCCGGCATCGCCCTCAATACCGTGTCCCTGATGACCGCGGCCACCGCCCTCTACGAGAGGCTCGGATTCCGCCAGTCGGGCAGCAATGTGGACTGGGGTGGACGAAAGCTCCTGAGCTACGTCTTGGATATTGACCGCATCGACTAGCACACTGGTAGGATCTGATACATGAGGAACTCTGTATCCGAACGCCGGAAGGTGCTCGGTTTGACGCAGACGGAACTTGCCCTCGCCAGCCAGCTCTCGCGGCCGTTGATCAGCGCCGTCGAGACCGGCCGCCATGTCCCCAGCGTGAAGGCCGCCCTGGCCATCGCCGAGGTTCTCGGGACCAGCGTCGAGGAGGTCTTCGGCGAGCCCGACAGCGCCGAGAACCACGTGGCCGCCCTGGGAACCACGCCCACCGGCGATGTCCCGGTCGTGGCGGTCCGGGTGGGCGACCTCCTCTCCTACCATCCGCTTGCCGACCGTGGCGCGATTGGGTCGTCCTGGGACAAGGCGGACGGGCTCTACCGGAACGGGCGCGTCGAGCTCTTCGAGGATGCCGACACCTCCGGCTTTGCCGTCGCTGGTTGCGAACCTGCACTCGGTCTGGCCGCCGCCCTGCTGCCCGGGGCCGGGCCGCAACGCCTGGTCGCCATCCCCGCATCGAGTGCCGATGCAATCGACGCCCTCAACGCCGGGCGGATCCACGCCGCGGTCGTCCACGGGCGCCCCGGCCATTTACGGCGCACGTCCGCATCGGTGCGGCGGTTTGCACTCGCCGGGTGGAGAGTGGGCCTTGCGTCGAGAGTCGGTCTCCCGTCAGGGCTCGAGCAGATCGCACGGGGCAAGCTCAAGGCTGCCCAGCGCGTCGCCGGGGCGGAATCGCAGCGTGCGCTCGACCGTGCGCTCGCCCCGTACGGGGGGAGTGCCAAGCTGGCGGGCATCCCGGCGTCGGGCCATCTCGATGCCGCCCGCCGTGTGGCGGACGGATCCGTCGACGTCGGCGTGACGATGGAGGCGGCCGCCCTCGTCTACGGGCTCGTGTTCGCCCCCTTGGAGAACCACCGGGTCGAGCTTCGCATCGCCGAGGAGTGGGAGGACCACCCCGGTGCGAGGGCGCTGCTGGAGCTGGCCTTCTCCGACTCCTTCCGCCGCCGGCTCGAAGCGTTCGGCGGCTACGACATGAGCCAGGCGGGCCCGGTCGCCTGACGGCCGGTGATGGCTGCTGCCCGGTGACTCCGCTTTAGGGCGTTCCCGGGGAAGCGGTCCGAGACCGGCATCCGCTCACGTGGGGCCACAACCAGTGCCCTCGCAATCTACGGCTCGAGCGAAACAGCGAACCACGCGGCCTCCAACGCCGGGAGGCCTCCACCGCAGAGGCAGCCCGCCGGCAGGAGCGTCGATTCTCGACCCCGCTCATAGACAGTTTCCTGTTCTCTCGCTGGTATAAGAGCA
>JAOPZY010000003.1 GCA_025963875.1 Actinomycetota bacterium | reverse complement strand
CGAGGACGGCTCGGAGGCGACGATGTCCCTTCCCGAGCGAAACCTGCTCCTCGGCGGCGAGCCCGGGGGCGGCAAGTCGGTGGCCCTGCAGCAGATCATCGCCGCTGCCGCCCTGCACCCCGCCGTGGCACTGACCCTCTTCGACGCCAACCGGGTGCAGCTGTCGCTGTGGAAGGGCTGCGCCGACCGCTTCGTCGGCCCCGACGTCCACGACGGCATCGCAGCCCTGGAGGAGCTTCGGGACGGACTGAACGAGCGCTACGAGTGGCTGGAGTCCCAGCACCGTCGGGTGATCCGCCCGGGAGACCCCTTCTCGTTCCACGTGATCGGGATGGACGAGCTCGCCCTCTTCACCGCCCGGGGGGACAAGAAGGCCTGCGCCCAGTTCTCGATGCTCACCGAGGACCTGGTGGCCCGGGGCAGGGCGGCAGGCTACATCGTGGTGGCCGCCACGCAGCGCCCGAGCCACGACATCATCCCCACGTCGCTGCGGGACCTGTTCGCCTTCCGGTGGGCGATGCGCTGCTCCACGCCGGAGGCCTCGGACACGATCCTCGGCAAGTGGGCCTCGCAGGGCTTCTCGGCGACGAACATCGACGCCGCAGAGCGGGGCGTGGGCTTCTTGCTGCACGAGGGCGGCCTTCCCATCCGGCTTCGCTCGTACTACCTCGCCGACGACCACCTGGAGGCCATCGCCGCCCGGGCGGAGACCCTGCGCCGCCAGGTGAGCGGCCAGGCAGCACCGGAGACCGGGCGTGTCTGAGGCAGAGGGCGCAGCCCCCCTCAAGGCCCCGGCCAGCGTCCCGGGCCCCTCGCTCCACGCCGTCCCGGAAGGCCGGAATGCCGTCAAGGGCTCCTTGACACCCAAGGGGCGGGAGCGGGTGGTGGAGAACCCCGAGTTCGCCGCCTTCGCACGGCGCATCCTGCGGGCCGCAGCCCGCCGGGTGGCTGACGGCGACGTGGAGGGACTGCCAGGTCTCGTGGCTCTGCGCTCTGAGGTCGAGGCGGCAATCGGAGAAGCCATTGGCGGCCTGCGCTCGCCGCAGTGGTCCTACTCGTGGGCCGACATCGCCCGGGTGCTCGGCACCACCCGGCAGGCTGCCCAGCAGCGGTACGGGGGTGCGTCGTGACGGTGGATCCGCAGGACGTGGAGCGGGATCGCCAGGAGGACATCCCCTCGGACATGGGCGAGGAGCTGATCTGCCTAGCGTGCGAGTTCGAGGCGGAGAGCATCGAACACCTGGCCGAGCACATGCGAGAGGCACGGCACTAGATCGTGGCGACGGCCCTGGAGGAGGCAGGGGTCCGGGAGTGGACACCCGGGCTCATGGAGCAGGTGGTGGAGCGGGCGGCCGATCCCGGCTTCCGGCGGTGGGAGGAGCAGGTCGCCCACACGAACCACTGCCACCACCCGATCCGCCTCCAGGGCCGCATCCGCCACATGGACAAGGCCACGGGCGATATCCGAACCGTGTACTCGACGATCAACGAACCGGACCAAACACTGCTCGTGGCTTGCGGGAACCGCCGGGCCTCGGTGTGCCCGTCGTGCTCCTCGACCTACAAGGGCGACGCCCGTCACATCGCCCTCGCCGGGCTGCTCGGGGGCAAGGGGGTGCCCGACACAGTGCGCAAGCACCCCCGTCTGTTCGTCACCTTCACCGCCCCGAGCTTCGGGGCCATGCACACGAGCATCGCCCAGGGCAAGAACCTCCAGGTCTGCCGCAAGCGCCGGGGCACCTGCCCACATGGCAACCCCGAAGGGTGCTTTCGCCTGCACCGCCCGAACGACCCCGTGGTGGGCGAGCCGATCTGCGCCGAGTGCTTCGACTACGAATCGATGATCGTCTGGAACGCCCTGGCTCCTGAGCTATGGCGGCGAACCATCCAGGACATCCGCCGGGGCATCGCCAGGGCCGTGGGCATGAGCGAGAAGGCGTGCAACCGCCTGGCGTGGCTCAACTACTTCAAGGTGGCCGAATATCAGGTCCGGGGAGCCATCCACTTCCACGCCATCCTCCGCCTGGACGACGGGGCAGGGCGCTACGACCCCGAGGCGATGCTGCCGCCGCCCGAGGGATTCGACATGGCGCTCCTCGAGGCGGTGGTGCGAAGCGTCGTCCCCGCGGTTCGGGCACCCGATCCCCGGGGAGGCCGCATCGGCTGGGGCACCGAGCTTGACGTGAAGCGGCTCACGAAGTCCGCCGGAGCCAACGAACTGTCGGAGGAGGTCGTCGCCTTCTACGTGGCGAAGTACGCCTCGAAGGGCTCCGAGAGCCTCGGAGCGGCCCTGGATCGGCGCATCCGCTCCACCGAGGGCCTGATGGCACTGCAAGGACTGCGGCCCCACATCGGCTCCGCCGTGCGGATCGCCTGGATCATGGGCGGGCGGCCGGAACTGGCGGAGCTTGGGCTGCGGCACTGGGCGCACTGCCTCGGCTTCGGCGGCCACTTCGCCACCAAGAGCCGCCGCTACTCGACCACGTTCAAGGTGCTGCGGGGAGTGCGCAAGGAGCACCGCCGCCGCCAGAGCTTCGAGGACGAGACGCCGGTCGATGCCTGGGACCGTCCCGAGGACGACGCCCTGGTGGTTGTGCTCGCCGAGTGGGGCTTCAAGGGCACCGGCTACCGATCCACTGGGGACCGCATCCTCGCCATGGGGGCCAAGGCCCGGGCGCTGGAGGGACGGGAGGCGCTGCGGGAGGAACGAGCGAGGGCCATGGCGATTGCGTGAGAGAGGGGTGGCATGTGACGAGAAGATCGGGTGGGACATCGGCGTCGGTACCGATGCTGCCGGTCCGGCTGCTGTCAGTCCAGGAAGTGGCGGAGTTGCTCCAGGTGCCGGTTCAGACGGTCTATGACTGGCGGGTGCGGGGCGTAGGTCCGGCGCCGATCCGAGTGGGTCGGTACCTTCGCTTCGACCCCGCCGACGTGAGCCTGTGGATCCAGCAGCGGAAGGCGGAGTCGCAGCGTGGGACCTGGTGGAGCCGGTGAGCATCAGGCGCACACCGGCCATTCGGCTTACGTCGGCTGGGAAGTGGCAAGCCAGGTACCGGGACCCGAGCGGCCGACAGCGGGCGAAGAACTTCAACCGGAAGACCGATGCCGAAGGGTTTCTCGCAGCAATGCGGGCCGACATGGACCGGGGGTCCTGGGTTGATCCCGCCCGCGCCCGGAAGAGGTTCGAGGCCTGGGCGAGGGAGTACGGCCGCACGAGGGTCAATCTCCGACCCTCGACCCGGACCCGGGACGACTGGGTGATGGAGCAGCTGGTCCTTCCGGTATTCGGGGGGAGGGCGATGGGCTCCATCGGCCCGATGGATATCCGGTCCTGGGTGACATCGTTGGAAGCTGAGTACGCCGCCTCGACGGTCAGGAAGGCGTACCAGGTGCTGGCTCGCGTGTTGAAGGCTGCCGTAGAGGCCGATGTCATCCTGCGGTCGCCGTGCAGGGGCATCGATCTCCCGAAGACTGAGCATCAGGAGATGCGGTTCCTCTCGACGGACGAGGTTGCTGCCCTGGTCCGGGCGACTCGGCATCGGTGGGCGCCATTCGTTCTGACGGCTGCCTACACGGGGCTTCGCTGGGGCGAACTGGCGGCGCTGCGACTCCCCCGCCTGGATCTGCTGAGCCGCTACATCTCCGTCGAGGAGACGGTGATCAGGGATGGCGGCTCACTGTCGTTCGGGCCTCCGAAGACGAGAGCCGCCATCCGGAGAATCTCGATCCCCGCTTTCGTGGGTGAGGCCCTGGCGGCGCATCTGGGGGAGTACCCGGCGGTCGATGGCCTGGTGTTCGGGCGCATGAATCCCAGCCGGTTCCGGCAGCGTGTGTGGTATCCGGCGGTCGATGCCTCGGTGGGCCGTCCGTGCCGGGTGCATGATCTCAGGCACTCGCACGCCGCCATGCTGATTCGAGAGAAGGCGCACCCCAAGGCCATTCAGGTCCGGCTCGGCCACGCCTCGATCAAGACCACGCTGGACACCTACGGGCATCTGTACGAAGGGATCGACGAGGCGCTTGCGGAAGCTCTGGACGCCACCTGGCGCAAGGCTACAGAACCCGGGGACGCCGCCTGATGTGGACTCTTTGTGGACTCCTGGTTCTTTGGAGCGTCTCCATGGCATGGAGGGGGCAGGGACGAATGTGGCTTTCTACCTGCGCTTTTGGGTATCGTGGAGCGGAGGAGATTCGAACTCCCGGCCTCTTCCGTGCGAGGGAAGCGCTCTACCAGCTGAGCTACCGCCCCTTGGGGGCCAGATCATTGTAGGCGGACGGGTTACGGGCTCGCCGCCGGCCCTTTGCCGGCCCTCCTGCTCTGCGCCAGGGCCCTCGTTTCCGCCTGGGCCTTCACTCCCTTCAGCGACGCGGCCACCACCCGCTCCCACGCCGGCTTCACGACGCGGCCCCCGTACCAGCGCCCGAACAGCCAGAGGTCGGCCCCCAGGGTGCCCTGGTAGGTGAGGGTCGTAACGCCGTCGCGCTCCAGCAGTTCGAACGTCTCGTGGACGTGCGGCACTGGACCCCGGAGGAGCGCAAAGACCACACGGGAAGGGCGCTCGAAGCGCACGGTCTCGACCGTGATGGCGTCCATGAGTTGCAGCGGCGTCCGGTGCTCCGCCACAACCAGGTCGCCGGCTCGCTCGATGACCTTGATGTGGCGTTTCACGTCGGCGGGCGCCGATTCCGAGTAGCCGCCCTGGATGACGTCGAACACGACCTCCCTGGGCGCAGCCATCTGCACCTCGATCGGCCCGAGTGGGAAGTACGAGCTGCCCCAGCCGACGTCGACCACCAGCCGACCCCGGGACATGAGGATGAAGCCTGCGTAGGCTGCCCCGCCGCCTGCTGCCGCCAAGGACACCAGCGTGAGCCCGCCGCGGCGGTTCACGCCCTTCAGGCCTCCCCGTGCTTGGACTCGAGCGCCGAGCGCAGCTTGTCCTGGATGAGCGTCACCGTCAGGTCGCCCCGGGTCCGCTCGATGATGCCCCGGATGGCATCCGAGGTCCGGCGCAAGCCTGCGGTGACGGCGTCGGGGTAGTCCATCGAGATCAGGAGGTAGTAGATCTCGTCCATCTGCCCGAGGATCTCCTCTGAGCGCTCGAGCTGCCCCCGGCGCATGAGGTCGAGCAGATGGCGGCGCATCTCCCCCACCGCCTCCCCCATCCCGTTGAGATAGGCGGGCGGGTCGACGCCGATGTCACCGGCCGAGGGCAGAGGCTGCCCGGCGACGAGGGCGTGGGTGAGCCTCGCCTCGGCGTACTCCTTGGCGGCGTCGTGGAAGAACCCGGCGTACTTGACATCAGGGTGGGCCGCCATCGCCTCCGCCGCCTCGTCGAGGCAGGTCCTGGCCTCTGCAGTGAGGCGCAGCGTCTCGGCCTCCTCGGAGCGGTGGACCGCTCGGATGGCGTTCGCCGAGAGGCGGGTCGCCCGCCGGCACAGGGGGAGGGCCTGCTCCCGGGCAGCGTTCTTGGCATCGAGGCTGGCCCGCAGCTCGTTCCCTATGGCGTCGAGATCCACGGGTTGGAGACTAACCGTTCATCAGGCGGTCCTGAACGGGCCCCGCGCATGGCCCCGGGGCGGATTCTTCTCGCTCACCGATAAGAATCCGCCCCGGCGCGGCTGAGGGTGCCACGCTGGCCCGGCACCGAGGGGGCGCGGGCGCCACCCCCAAGGTGCCGGAAATCGCTACAACTCGCCGACCCTCAGCCACTCCCGCTCGTCGCGGCCTCGCCGCCCGTCCGCAGGCCCGCGCGCCGCTGGCGAGTAGTACGTGGCGAGCGCCCTCGGCTCCCTGGCACGGGGCTTCGTCCGGACCAGATAGACGACGTAGCCGAGTAGGGCGACGTCGACGCCGAGGTGGACCCGCAGTAGCAGGCCGAAGGCCAGGCCCAGGAGGAGGGTGAACGCCGCAGTGGTGAGCAGGCCATAGAAGATGGCTCGTCGCTGGTCCATCGTCAGGCCCCCGGTGTCGAAGTCATCCCGGGCCACGAGCCAGGACCCTGAGGGGCGTGAGCCCTGGGGCCGGTACCGGGCGGCGGGGCGGGCCTGGGTACGGCTCGCCGCGCTCGACCGGTACCGAGCCGAACTCTGGCGGGGAGGCGGGCCGAGGATCCAGCGCCCGGCAGCCCCGGCGCCGGCGCCGGATGGCCGGCGCAACGGCCGAGTCGAGGACCGGGCTCCCAGCGCCTGCATATTCTTCCGGAAGGCCCCGACGCTGGAGGCGGGCGACTGCCGGACCCGAAGGAGGGCCGGAACGATGACCGCTCCCCAGAGCAGCACCAGCAGAACGATGAGCAGCAGCGTCACACCGGCTCCCCTCTTCGCAGGGCGGCCCTGGCCGGGCGGGACCGCCTCCCCACAGATGGCCCGCTGTCGGGCCCGACAGCGGACTGGGAACAGGCCCGCTGGAACGACCAGGGACCACCAGCCCGCTACATCCTGTGCCTGTTGGGTTTATAACACCCCATATGTGGTGTTCCTCGGATTTCCGCCAAGGCGCGGTGCAAGGCCCGGTGCGAGGTTGGGGAAGAGGGGAAGTTAGACTGCTCAGCGTCCGGGCCCCGAGGACCTACCCGGCACGGGGAGCATAGCCGGACAGCCGCCCCAAGGGCAACATTCGGGCGATTCGGGAAGGGGGGAAATGACATCCGTCGAACGATCCTCCGCACCGGCCCGCGACGCGGCCACCGATGTTGTCGTCGTCGGCGCAAGGGCGGGCCAGGAGCTCACCCACGCCGCAGCCGAGCTCGACCACGCCCTCGACGGGGCCCTTGCTGCCCACCTCAAGGCCACGGGGTTCAAGGGCAACATCGGCGACGCCGAACTCATCCCCACCGGGGGGCGCCTCCCCGCTGCCTACGTCCTGGTTGTCGGGCTCGGGCCAGCCGGCGCACTCGTGCCGGCCAACGCTGAAGCGGGCCATGACGACGTCCGCAAAGCCGCCGGCGTCGCCGCCCGGCGCACGGGGCGCTTTCCCACGATCGCCCTTGCCCTCGCCAACGGCGTGTCGGGCACCGCCCAGGCAGCCGTCGAGGGCTACCTCCTCGGCGCCTACCGCTTCGACCGCTACAAGTCCTCGGCGGAGCCGCGGGCCGACCAACGCATCACGGTGCTGGGAGACGCCACCGAGGCGGACATCCGGCGCGGCACGACGACCGCCGAGGCCACCAACTGGGCCCGCGACACCATCAACGAGCCGGCCGGCGCCCGCCCCCCTGCGGAGTTCGCGGAGCTGGCGAAGGAGCGGGCCGAGGCTGCGGGCCTGACCGCCGAGATCCTGGACGAGACCCAGCTCGCCGAGAAGGGCATGAACGGGATCCTCGGCGTGGGGCAGGGCAGCAGGAATCCGCCCCGCCTTCTGATCCTGCGCTACGAGCCTGAGGGCGCCACCGCCCACATCGGGGCCGTGGGCAAGGGGATCACCTTCGACTCGGGCGGCCTGTCCCTCAAGCCCGCCGAGTCGATGGAGACGATGAAGACCGACTGCTCGGGTGCCGCCGCCGTGGTGGCCGCCCTCAGCGCCCTCCCCGCCCTGGGAGCCGGGATCAAGGTGACAGCGGTCACCCCGCTCGCCGAGAACATGCCCGGCGGCGCGGCCATCAAGCCCGGCGACGTCATCCGCCACTATGGCGGCCGGACCTCCGAGGTCCTCAACACGGACGCGGAGGGTCGCCTCGTCCTCGCCGACGCCCTGGCCTGGATGTCGGAGCAACGTCCCGAGGCGATGATCGACTTCGCCACCCTCACCGGCGCCATGGTGATCGCCCTCGGCAAGAAGGTGGCCGGGTTCTTCGCAAGCTCGCCCGAGCTGGCGGAGCAGGTCCAGGCCGCGGCATCCCACACCGGCGAGCGGGTCTGGCAGATGCCCCTGTTCGAGGACATGCGCAAGCAGATCGACAGCGACATCGCCGACGTGAAGAACATCGGTACGCGCTGGGGCGGAGCGATCTTTGCCGCCCTATTCCTCAAGGACTTCGTCGGGGACGTGCCCTGGATCCACGTCGACATCGCCGGGCCGGCGCGCTCAGACGAGGCCGAGCACTACCTCCCCAAAGGCCCGACCGGGATGGGCACCCGCCTGCTCATCGACTGGATCGAGCGGCGGGCGGCGGCGGGATAGGCCGACCGAAGCCAACGGAAGCCAAACGGAGCCAACAGAGAAGCCGAAGGAGGCCAAGCCATGGAACTGGACGGACACCCCACCCACGATCTCGTCGACGAGCTGCAGGTCAGGGGCGCCATCCTGTACCCGGGCACCGGCGCCGGCCCGAACCGCCGTTACCAGGAGATGCAGCCGCCGGCCGACCCCGACGAGCGGGCGCTCTGGCTCTACCTGCCCCCCGAGGTCTACAACACGGGCTTCGACGAACCGGCCCCGCTCACCTGAACACCACACCACGCTCAAGGAGGAAAAACGATGACCACGTGGGAGTACAAGACGGTACCCATCCCTCCCCACATCGCCACAGAGGTCCTGAACACCTGGGGCGAAGACGGCTGGGAGCTGGTCTGCGTGTTCAGCCCCCCCGAGGTGGGCGGCACGATCGCCTACTTCAAGCGTCAGAAGCAGGGGTAGAGCGCGACCGAACCCGGACCAACGGGATGAAGTCCGTCGAATCAGCCGCGGCTACGAGCTGAGGTCGTGCAGGCGCACCTTTGGCGACTCCGCCGGAGCGGCCTCGCTCTCGCCGAGCGGCTGGAGCTGCCACTCAACGACGAAGGCGGCCGAGACGTCATCGCGCGGGAGTTCTCCGCGCTGGCGCCCGAAACTACCCCTGTACCTCCGTGCCGTCGGGGGCCGGTCCCCGATCGGTGCGGTCTCGATGAAAACTGCTTCTGCTTGAGGCACCACACACCTCCTGCCCCCGCCCGTGGAACGGTTGAGTGGTCGGGAGTTTACTACCTATGGGAGTCCTAGAGAAGACCCGCGAACGGGTTAGTTAATCGTCTAGGCCATCTAGCCACAAATTTTACCTAGTCAGCCGGAGCTGGCAGGGGCTTCTGAACGGGCCCAGGGGCCGCTCTTGCCGCCGGTCTTCGAGACGAGGCCGATCTCGGTGATCGTGATGCCCTTGTCGACGGCTTTGCACATGTCGTAGACGGTCAGGGAGGCCACAGAGGCGGCGACGAGCGCCTCCATCTCGACCCCGGTGCGGTCGCGCGTCCGGACGGTGGCCTCCACCCGCACCCCCTCGTCCACGAGCTGGAGGTCGACGTCGATCTTCGACAGCGCCAGGGGATGGCACAACGGGATGAGCTCCGGCGTCTTCTTCGCCGCCATGATGCCGGCGATCTTGGCCACCCCGAGCGCGTCCCCCTTCGAAAGGCCTCCGGCCCGCACGACCGCAACGGTATCGGGCGACATCCGGACGAAGGCCGCTGCGGTGGCCTCCCGAACCGTGGGCTCCTTCCCGGAGACGTCGACCATCGTGGCCTCCCCCTCGGCGTTGACGTGGGAGAGCCGCGGGGCGTCGGCCGCGTCAGGCAACCGGGCGCCCCAGGAGATCGGCCACCGTCGCGGCGAGGTCCGGGCGCTCCGCCGCCAGGTCGAAGTTGGCCCGCAGGAAGCCCTGCTTGTTGCCGGCATCCCAGCGGCGGCCCCGGTAGAGCTTGCCGAGCAGGCGGCCCTCCCGAGCCAGGATGTCGAGGGCATCGGTGAGCTGGATCTCACCGAGGGCTCCGGGCGGAAGCTTGGCGAGGAGGGCCAGGACGGCGGGCTCCAGGACGTAGCGGCCCACGATGGCGATGTCCGACGGCGCCTCATCGAGGGGCGGCTTCTCGACGAGCGACAGGATCCGCAGGGGCTCCACCTCGAGATCCTCGATCGCCATTGCCCCGTAGCGGCAGATCTCCTCGTGGGGCACCTCCAAACCGGCGACAACGCTCGCTCCCTCGACCTCGAAGGTCTCCACCATCTCTCCGAGAAAGTTGTCCTTGGGGTCGAAGAGCTCGTCGGGCAGGAGGACGGCGAAGGGCTCGTCGTCGATGAAGTCCGCGGCGCACACCACCGCATGGCCGAGGCCGAGGGGACGGTGCTGCTGGACGTAGAAGATGTCCGCCAGGGTCTCGGTCCTGCGCACCTCCTCGAGGAGCTCGGTCTTGCCCGCCTTCTCGAGCACCGCCTCGAGCTCGGGGGCCGGGGCGAAGTGGTCGGAGATGGCCCCCTGCCCGTGGGAGAGGACGATGCAGATCTGGGTGATGCCGGCGCGGGCCATCTCCTCGACGGCGTACTGGATCACCGGCCGGTCGACGATGGGCAGCAGCACCTTGGGCACCGCCTTGGAGGCGGGAAGGAAACGGGTTCCGAGACCGGCAGCGGGAATGACTCCCTTGCGAATGGGCATGGGCCGGATCTTACTCGCCGCTCTCTGAGGACATCTCTAGCTCGCCTTGCCCTCTTCGGGCGACTGGAAGACGATGCTGCGGTTCTTGCCGAGGGCCTTCGCCTGGTAGAGCGCGACGTCGGCGGCGCGCAGCAGGGTGCTCTGGTCCGTGCCGGCCCTGGGGAAGCAGGCCACCCCGATCGACATCGTGACGGGAATGGACCGGTCCTTGCCGAAGGAGGATTCGAAGATCCGGCGCCGGATCTTCTCCGCCGCCCGGGCCCCTCCGTCGGCATCGGTCTCGGGCAGGATCAGCACGAACTCCTCCCCCCCGTAGCGAGCCAGCACGTCGATGTCGCGCACCTCGGACCTCACCCGGCGGGCGAGCTCGATGAGGACGCTGTCGCCCTGCGGGTGCCCGTAGGTGTCGTTGACGTACTTGAAGTCGTCGATGTCGCACAGCAGCAGGCAGAACGGCCGGCGGAACCGGGCGGAGCGGTCCATCTCCTGGTCGAAGCGAAGCTGGAAGTAGCGGTGGTTCCAGACGCCCGTCATGCCGTCGGTGATGGCGAGGCGCTGCGCCTCCTGATGGAGGACGACGTTGTCGATGGCGACACCGGCCTGGTCCGCAAGTGAGAGGACGGTGTCGAGATCCCCGGCCGAGAAGCTGCTGTCGTCCTCCCGGTCGAAGAGGCTCAGCACGGCGAAGATGCGGCCCTGAGCGAACACCGGGACCCAGATGGCGGACTCGAACGGCGGCTCGACCGGTGCGGCGAGAGGCAGCCGGTGCGACTGGCCGCTGCCGAGGGTGTGGGGGACAAACACCGGCTCCCCGGTCATCGCCACGGACCCGGCGATGCCCTCGCCCGCCTGCAGCCGCAGCTCGGAGGCATCCACTCCCCTCGACGCGGCGACGGTGAGCTCGCTGCCGCCGGGGCAGGGGCGGACCACCATCAGTGTGCCCCCCAATGCCCGCAGGGCGTCCACGCTCGTGTCGAGCACGACGTGGAGGATCTTGTCGAGGTCGTGCGTCGAGCGCAGCGTCTCGCCGAAGCGGGCGAGTGAGCGCTTCAGCTCCTCCCGCGACTCCTGCAGGTCGGCGACATGGACCGCAAGGCGGCCCGTCATCTCGTTGAAGGCACGGGCGAGCTGGCCGACCTCGTCGGTGGAGCGGACGGCGATGTGCTGGTCGTAGTCGCCGGCGGCGATCGCGTTGGCGCCCTTCGCCAGCTCCCGCAGCGGCCGGGCGATCGCCCTGGTCAAGGCAAGTCCGAGGACCGCGGCCCCCAGGGCGGCAACGATGAGGAAGCCGAGGATCGAGGCCAGGAGGGCCTGCCCGCGGGCCTGGGAGCTGAGGGGTCCGGAGATCATCAGCGCCGCGGTGGTCGCCGGCACGTTGCCCTGGAGGGCGTGCACGACCGCGTCGACGGGGTGGTCGCCGATCGTCGCCCTCACCGGCTGGGTGCCGGACGGCGGGACCGCCACGGTCCAGGGGTTGGTGACCCCGGGGGGGTTCTTCAACGAGCTGGCAACGGCCTGGCCCTGGACCACCATGGTCACGTCGATCCCGGTGGAGGAGGCCAGCTCCTCAGCGAACGTGTTGTCCAGATAGTCGCCGGCGATGAGGGTCCCCACCGTGGCCGACGAGCTCCCGTTGATCACGGGCACGATCGTGTAGGCAGCGAGCAGGCTCGCCATCGACGGTTCGCCGGTCACGGTCCGGGTGGCCGCCATCTCCTCGGCGGTCGGCGCCGCCGCGCCGGGCAGGTACATCGGCTGGCCCCGGACCTGGGCGAGCAGCTTGTTGTGGGAGTCGAGCACCATGGCGAAGTCGAGGTTGCCCTGCTTGCCGTTGAGGGCCTGGCGCAGCGCCGACTCGATGGTGAGAGAGTCGCCGGTGATGAGGGCCGTCTTCAGCGACGGGTCGGCGCCGATCGACCTGACCCGGTCGTTGATGGCACCAACCCGCTCGTTGTAGAGGGCCGCGGCCCCCGGTGCAGCACCGGCCACTCGTTCGCTGTCCTGGTGGCGCAGCAGCCCGAAGACATCGAGGGAGATCAGGAGGGCAGCCACGGTCAGCGGGACGACGACGATGCCGATGAAAAAGGCGAACAGCTTCGATTGGAGCGACAAAATGTTCCCCTTCGCACACGCGGTGGTACCTACCACCTACCACCTAGATTGGTCGGAGGGTTGGGTCCAGAACTTTACCTAGTACCTCTTTCCGCTCAGATCTCGCTCAGCTATTGTGCCTCGCGGCCCCGCCCCGGGCGGGCCGGACGGGGGCGGGCCAAACGGCCTGCCTGTCATACTGGTGGGCATACTGTCGGGGAACCGTCCAGCTATTCAAACCAGAGAGGGAAGTAGTGCCCACGTACGAGTATGTCTGCGCCTCCTGCGGCAACCACTTCGACACGGTCCAGAGCTTCTCGGACCCGCCGTTGGAGCGCTGCGAGATCTGTGGCGGCCAGCTACGTCGGGTCTTCCACCCTGCCGGGATCCTCTTCAAGGGGTCGGGGTTCTACTCGACCGACAACCGCCGCGCGGGCTCCGCCGGCAGCAAGGCCAAACCCGGCGAGAAGAACGAGCGATCGGGAGAGCGGTCCGGCGAGAAGGCGAAGTCCCAGAACTCCTCTGATTCCTCCTCCGGCTCTTCTTCGGAGGGCAGCAAGAAGACCGCCGAGAAGTCGGCCTGACGCCGACGGTGGCCAGGCAGGTCAACGCTGAGCTTGGCCTGTTCGGAGGTTCCGGTTTCTACAGCTTCCTCGACGGCGCCACCGACGTGGCGGTCCATACCCCCTACGGACCCCCGTCCGACCGGGTAGCAGTAGGCGAGGTGGCCGGACGGCGCATCGCCTTCCTGCCCCGCCACGGCCGAAACCACACCATCCCGCCGCACCGCATCAACTACCGGGCGAACCTGTGGGCGATGCGGGAACTCGGCGTCACGCGCATCCTCGCCCCCTGCGCCGTCGGCTCCCTGCGCCGGGACATCGCCCCGGGCACCTTCGTCGTCTGCGACCAGATCGTCGACCGGACGTCGGGCCGGGCCGACACCTTCTACGACGGGCCGGTCGTCACCCATGTGGGCTTTGCCGACCCCTACTGCCCCGAGCTGCAATCCCTTGCGGCGGCCTGCGGCACCGACCTCGGGATCCCCATCCGGGAGGCGGGGACCGGTGTCGCGATCCAGGGTCCCCGTTTCTCGACGAGGGCCGAGAGCGCCTTCTACGCTGCGCAGGGATGGCACGTCATCGGCATGACGCAGTACCCTGAGGGGGTCCTGGCCCGGGAGCTCGAGCTGTGCTGCGTCAACATCTCCCTCGTCACCGACTACGACGTCGGCATCGAGGACATTCCGGCGGTCACCACGCAGGAGGTGGTCCGGATCCTGCAACGGAACAACGACGCCCTCCGCAGCTTCCTCGGGGCCCTCATCCCCCGCATCCCGCTGCAGCGTTCCTGTACTTGCGGCTCCGCCCTGGCGGACGCCCAGCTCTGAGTGTGCGGTGAGCGAGGAGCAGGGTCCCCGGCTGCCAGAGCTGATGCTGCTCATGGCCGACCGCCTCCGATCGGATCCCACCTACGGCGCCACCAAACTGAACAAGGCGCTGTTCTTCGCCGACCATCTCCACTACAAGCGCCACGGTGCACCCGTCAGCGGCGCCACGTACGAGCGGCTCCCCCGGACGCCGGCGCCACGGGGCCTGCTGGCGATTCGCCAGGGGCTGGTGGACCGGGGCGAGGCGACGGTGGAGATCCGTGGGTACCTCGGCCACGTGCAACACCGGCTCCTACCGCTGCGGGCGCCCCGCCAGGAAGACTTCGAGGAGACGGAGCTGACCCTGGTCGCCGAGGTCGCCGACGCCCTCCGCGGCCACTCGCACACCAGCGTCCTCGGCTGGCAGCTTGCCGAGGAACGGGAGGAGATCCCGTACGAGTCGGCGTTCCTCTCGACCTCGACCCCCAACCGGGCCGAGCTCGACCGGGGCGCCAAACTGGCGGCCGACCTCGGCCTCGCCGGCAACGGGGGTGCCCGCCGGCGGGGGCTCGGCGGCGTCGTCCGCACCGTCGCCTACGAGTGCCGGACGGACGTCGTGAAAAGCTCCTACCCCCGGGCCGGCGAGGTGCTGGCCGGTATCGAATGGGCGCTGGCCCGCTGGCCGGACGGCTTCCATCGCATCCCCGGCACCCGGCTGCATCTGCTGAAGACGGAGTGGCCCATCCCGGCACTGGGTACCTGGTTCTCACTGGACGACGAAACCCGGTGCACGGTCTGGGTCATCGAGGAGATCCTGCCCTACGCCCCGGAGGAGGATGGGACGGACTGAGATCATGCAGAGACGACCGTTCGGCCCATCCCGGGTCATGGTCCCCATCATCGGCCAGGGCACCTGGACGATGGAGCGTCACCGTAAGGAGTCGATCGCCGCCCTGCGGCGGGGCCTCGACCTCGGGATGACCCACATCGACACCGCCGAGATGTACGGCGGCGGGGCCGTCGAAGAGGTCGTCGGCGAGGCCATCCGGGGCCGGCGGGACGAGGTCTTCCTCGTGTCGAAGGTGCTGCCGTCGAATGCCAGCTACCGGGGCACGGTCGAGGCGTGCGAGCGGAGCCTGCGCCGTCTCCGGACCCACTGGCTCGACGTCTACCTCCTTCACTCCCCCAGTTACCATCCCTTCGAGGACACCGTCAAGGGGTTCCGCCGCCTCGTGGACGAGGGCAAGATCCGGGCCTTCGGGGTCTCCAACTTCGACGGGGAACTGCTCGACGAGGCGATCGCCCTCGGACGGCCGGAGGGCGTCGCCTGCGACCAGGTCCTCTACCACCTGGGGAACCGCTGGATCGAGCACGGCCTCATCGACCACTGCCTCACGATGGACGTCTCCGTCGTCGGCTACAGCCCCTTCGGGCAGGGCGACTTTCCTGAAGACGATCCCGTCCTGCAGGAGATCGCCGCTGCGCACAACGCAACGCCGCGCCAGGTGGCGCTGCGCTTCCTCGTCCGCCTGCCTGGGACGTTCACCATCCCGAAGTCCTCCACCGTCGCCCACGTCGAGGAGAACGCCGGGGCGGCCGAGGTCACACTGACGCCGGACGAGATCGCCCGCATCGACGCCGCCTTCCCGCTCGGCCCCGTCGGGGCGGGCCTGCCCAGGCTCTGAGCCCTCGGGTTTCGGAGCGGGCTTCGGACGGTATGTCCCTATCCGTACGCCGGGCCGGGGCATCGACGAAAGGAGAGTCAGGTGGAACTCGCGGGGGTCATCACAGGGACGATCAAGCTGCTCATCGGGATCGGCGTTGTCATCGGGCTGATCATCGCGTTCCTGCTCGTCAAGCTCTTCGGCAGCAGGAGCTAGCGGGGCGGCGATGAGGTCCGCCACGAACACCGTGTCGAACGGGCCGTCGCGAACTTCTACTGAGGGGGGCCTCCGAGGTTGTATGCGGCCCGTCTTCCGCCCGAATTGCTCCGTTTCCGACCGGCCCTGGTCCGAAGTTGGGAGCGAAACGCGCGTATGCGCGCGCTAGGCTCTCAACCTCCTCCTCCGGCCCCTGGGTGGCGCGGAGTTCCGGACAAGCGCTACCTCGGGTCGCCATACATGCGACAGTCTGCGCACGGCACTTTTTGACGGAAACTATGTGCCTGCGTCGATGCCGGCGGAGATCTCCCCGAAGGACAGGCCCACCCGGCGGAGCTCGTCGAGGTGCCGTGCCGAGAGCGACTCCAGCAGGCGGCGGCCCTCGTCGG
>JAOPZY010000041.1 GCA_025963875.1 Actinomycetota bacterium | reverse complement strand
GGTAACGACCGGGCAGCGCTCAACCTGGACCACGTGGAGCCGCCCACCCCATTTCTCGAGTAGGTCTCGAGCCATGAGCGGAGGCCAGCCATTGGGTGGTTGCGTGAGCGTGGGACGAGGGCAGCGTAGGCCCCTCGGTGGTGGCGCGTGATGGATGGCGCACGCATATCGAGGATCAAGGAGGCAATTGCCGGAGGCGGGGCGGTGGATCCCACGTCCTATCCCCAACGGGTGTGTTCGGCCGCTCTGGATCTCCTGGATGTGACCGGGGTCGGCCTCAGCTTGATGACCAACAGCAGGTTGGGTGCCGTGTGGGCTTCGGATCCCGTTGCGGCAAGTCTCGAGGATATTCAGCTGACCCTGGGCGAGGGGCCCACCATGGACGCGCTGCGGTGGACCTCGCCGGTGCTGGAACCCTACCTCGCTGCTGTCTCCACACGGTGGCCGTTCTTCCGGCCTGCGGCTCTCGATCTCGGTATCGAGGCGGTGCTCGCTTTTCCCCTCCAGATGGGTGTGATCCGCCTGGGTGCGTTGCACCTGTCCAAGACAAACCCAGGGCTCCTTACCGACGATTGTCTCGCCGACGCCCTGGTACTCGTGGACATGGCAGCACAGGGGATCCTCGATCTCCAGGCCGAGGGAACGATCTACTGGAACCTGTTCGATCCGGTCGGCGAGCGGGCGCGCGTGCACCATGCCGCCGGCATCATCTCGGCGCAACTTCGCTGTGACCTGGCGACAGCGATGGCCTGCCTCCGCGCCTACTCGTTCTCGACCGAGCGGTCCATCTACGACGTGGCGGACGACGTGATCGTCCACCGGCTGCACCTCAGCCCGCATTCGGTGGAGTAGACCGGACGCCGCGTGAGGGCCCCCGGTCGGCCATGAGGCGCTCCAGCCGCCGGAGCATCTCCACGGCGAAGGCGTCGACAATCTCGGGAAGCACCGAAGGGCCAAGGGAGAACAGGCCCTCGGCATGGCCTCCACCCGGGATGATCCAGAGGTCTTTCGGCTCGCCGGCCTTGTCGTAGAGGTCCTCCGCCTCCTCCGGGGGGAAGAAGGGGTCCGCGCTGCCGTGGACTATCAGGATGGGGGCCGGCGCGATCTGACCGACGACCTCCAGCGGGCTGTCTCGATTGGGCATCTGTCCCGAAAGGCGGACTCCCGTCAGTGCCTTGGCGGCGGCCAGGCCGCCGGGCACGCGCCAGATGAGTGCGGTACGTCGGGCACCCCGCCCCCTCTGGCCGGCGTCTCTCCAGTCGGCCGGCCCACTGATGGCGATGCTGGCGTCCACCGGCTCGAGGAGCGCCGCCGAGCGGATGACGGCCGCCGCGCCCATCGAGAACCCGATGGCCACGATGGGAAGCGTCGTCTCGGCCCGCATGGCTGCGGTGACGGCGGCGACATCGAGCGCCTCGGCATGCCCGAGCGTGCAGAAGCCGCCGGACGTCCCGTGCCCCCGTAGGTCCATGGTCCACACCGGGCCGAAGCGGTTGAGGGCCTCGGCGAGCTCGAGGAGGGCCGGGATGCGGCGGTGGGCGAACAGTCCGTGGACGAGGAGGAAGGCCAGTGGCCCGTCGCCCGCCAAACGCGATCCGCTGATACGGATGCCATCGGCCGCCGTCGTCTCGAACTCCGTGGCCTCCCCCCGAAACGGGCGAGCACGAGCGGGATCGAACTTGACCAGGTAGTAGCGCAGTCGCGTCAGGGGTGCAGTGTCGCACTACTCCGGCTGGGGGGGAAGGGCTTACAGCAAAGTGGACTGACGCTACACGATTGCGAGAACTGATCTTTCTTGGCGAGACGCCTCGTACAGGAACGGTTCACCTCGATGGGTAGAAGGGAGAAAGAACACACGGGCGGGCGCCGCTAAGCGCTAAGGAAGGGGGAGTCGCAACCATGACGGCACAGCGGAAGGAGATCGGCATCAAGGGGGGCGGACGGGGCGTGCGGTCGGCCGGCCGTCCGAGCGCTACCGTCCGTTTCGAGTCTGCCGGCAAGCCCTCCTTGTCGGGCGATCTTCGGACCGGCGGGCGGCTGATCGTCGATTACGACCCCGTGCGCCTGCCCGACTGCCGGGGCTCCCAGGCGGGGCTGCCGGCGTGGGACATCACCGTCAATGCCCGTTTCCACCCGGGACTGCAGCTGTACGGCGGCAAGCTGGTGCGCCAGGTGGACCTGTCCACGGGGACGCTGCTCATCCCGCCGGCGCCCGAGCCCTACGAGGTGACCGTGCCGGTGGGTGCCCGTGAGGTCGAGCTGTGGTTCCAGAACATCGACGCCGGGGGCTGCCGCGCCTGGGACAGCAACGGTGGCGCGAACTACTGGTTCGACATCTTCCCCGGCCAGGTGACGGCGCCGGCGGATGCGGTCATCCCGCGCGACGGGGTGGCGGTGGCCCGGGGCGTCGTGAACGTCGTCGGCGAGGGCGCGGTGAAGTCCAACACCTTCCCAGACCCTGCCGGGCAGGGCACCCGGCTCGAGACGCGCCTCGTGGTCGTGGCGTGGGTCCGCAATGACGCCTTCGCCAAGTCGGTCTGGATGGACGTCCATGTGTTCGATCCGCAAGGGCGGCTCATCGAAGCCCAGACGGCGCCACTCGAGTACGCAGGCCCCAGCGAGGGTGGCGGCGACCTGTTCGAGTTCGACCGGGTCGTCTACCTCGGCTCGGTGGCGACGCCCGGCTCGATGTCCCGCCGTCCGGAGGCGAGGAAGGTCCAGTACCGCCTCTATGCCGAGATGAACGGCAAGCTGTACACGGACGGCGTCCTGCACGGCCACGAACTCTCCGAGGACATCACGCACTGACCGTGCCAACACTCAAGGACCGACTCCAAGCCGACCTGACCGAGGCGATTCGCGCCCAGAACGACGTCGTGCGGTCCACCTTGCGGATGGCCCTCACCGCCATCAGCAGGGCGGAGGTTGCCGGCAAAACCCACACCACCCTGACCGACGATGAGGTGATGGGGCTGCTCCGGACCGAAGTGAGCAAGCGTGCCGAAGCCGCGGACATCTTCGCGGCAGCCGGGCGGGCCGAACTGGCGGCGCGCGAGCGGGCCGAGGCGGAGGTGCTCGTCCCCTACCTGCCGGCGGAGCTGAGCGACGAGGCGCTTGGGGTCATCGTCGCCGAGGAGGTCGCCCGTAGCCAGGAAGAGGGCATGACCGGAGGAAGAGCCATGGGATCGGTCATCAAGGCGGTGCGTGGGCGTGTCGGGCAGCAGGCCGGCGGCGGGCGCATTGCGGAGGCAGTCAAGGCAGCCCTGCAGCCCTGAGCCCGCTTTAGCTTCTTGTAGTTCAACACAGTTCATTCACAGCCACCGCCCCCGAAACAGCCCAAGGTCAGGCGAGGCAGCGGAGAGGGCGCCCACCGTTGTACTCCACCATCGCCCCGAGGGCTCCTGCCACGTCGATGGGCACGCCCGGCTCGGCGCCCGCCAACTCCACGTAGGCGCGGGCCAGGTTGCCGACGATCCGTTCGGGATCGTGCCAGTGAACGAACGGTCCGAGGTCCGCCTCCCGCGCCGCATCCAGCGGGCTCAGCCCCACCGACCACCCATCGGCGGCGATGGTCTGAATGTGGCGCAGGTAGGCGATCTGCTCGTCGAGCACCCCTGGCCCGGCCACCGGTCCGTGTCCGGGCACGATCGTCTCCGCTCCGAGCTCCTTGAGCTGGTGGAGCGCAGCCAGCGATCCCTGCACCGAGCCCATGAGCACAAACGGTGTCCCGCCGTTGAACACCAGGTCCCCCGAGAACAGCACCTTGCGCTCAGGCACCCACAGGATGGCGTCACTCGTCGTGTGGGCCGGCCCCATGGAGATGGCCTCCAGCCGGAGGTCGTCGACCCAGAGGGTGAGCCGGTCGGCGAAGGTGACGCTCGGGGGCCGCAGGACGATGTCCCCCCACTCGACTCCCGTGAAGACGGCCTGGGCCGCCAGCCCTTCAGCGAGCATGCCTTCCCGGCAGCGCTCGTGGCCCACGATGGTCGTGGACTCGGGAAGCACGAAGTTGCCCCAGGTATGGTCGCCGTGTTCGTGGGTATTGAAGAGTGTGCGAATGGGATGACCGCTCAGCAGTCGAACCGCGTCCAGGAGGGCGCGTGTACGCCGTTCCGTGAAGCAGGTATCGACGAGGGTCACGGCGCGTGATCCCACCAGGAAGCCCGAGTTGTTGAGCCCCCACTGACCGGCCAGCTGTAGGTAGGCATAAATTCCATCGCTCACTTCCTCGACGAACGGAGGCGGCGGCAACCCGTCATTTCGGCTACGTTGACCCATGAGTAACCTCTCGTGTTGAGGGAGGTATCGGAGGGCCATTGTCTGCACGATGGCTCTCAAACTGTCGCTGGATTCAGCAACTCTACGTCCGGGGCGGCAAACTGAGGGCAACGGGGCCAAGGGAGGGGGGACCAGATGTGTGGCATCGCCGGTGAGGTCCGGGAGGACGGGCGCCTACCCGACATCGGCGCCGTTGCCCGGATGGCCGACGCCATGGCCGCCCGGGGTCCGGACGGGGCCGGCGTGTGGTCCGCGGGCGGGGTCGCCCTCGGGCACCGCCGCCTGGCCATCATCGACCTCTCCAGCCGGGGCCACCAGCCGATGGTCGATTCCGAGCTCGGGCTTTCCGTTGTCTTCAACGGTTGCATCTACAACCACCGGGAGCTGCGCCGGGAGCTCGAGGCCGCGGGCTACCATTTCTTCTCCACCAGCGACACCGAGGTCCTCCTCAAGGGCTGGCACCGCTGGGGCGAGGGGCTGGTCGACCGCCTCGTCGGCATGTTCGCCTTTGCCATCGCCGAGCGGGACTCGGGACGGGTTGTCCTCGCCCGGGACCGGCTCGGGGTCAAGCCCCTCTACCTCGCCGGCGTCGACGGCGCCCTGCGGTTCGCCTCCAGCCTCCCCGCCCTGGTGGCCGCGGGAGGGGTCGACACGACGGTCGATCCCGTCGCCCTCCACCACTACCTGACCTTCCACGCCGTGGTGCCGGCTCCCCGCACGCTGCTCGCCGGCGTCCGCAAGCTTCCCCCTGCGACGCTGCTGGTGGTGGAGCCCGACGGGCGACGCCGTGAGCGGGAGTACTGGAACCCCTGGACCGCCCCGGCGCCTGCGGGGGCGCCGGCACCCCATACGGCGACGGCCGGCGACTGGCGCGAGGCCATCGAGGCGGCACTCCGCCTGGCGGTCCGCCGGCGCCTCGTGGCCGACGTGCCCGTCGGTGTACTGCTCTCGGGCGGACTGGACTCCAGCCTCATCGTCGCCCTGCTGGCGGAGGAGGGGCAGGAAGGTCTGGCCACGTTCAGCATCGGCTTCGAGAGCGGCGACGACGAAGAGGGCGATGAGTTCCGCTGGTCGGACCTCGTGGCGGAGCGGTTCGCCACCGACCACCACCGCCTCCGTATCCCGACGGAGCGGGTGCTCGATGCCCTGCCGGGCGCGATCCGGGCGATGAGCGAGCCGATGGTGAGCCACGACGTCGTGGCCTTCTACCTCCTGTCCGAGGAGGTCAGCCGTCACGTCAAGGTGGTGCAGTCGGGCCAGGGTGCCGACGAGGTCTTCGCCGGGTACCACTGGTACCAGAAGATGGCCCGGGCGGAGGGTGACGGGCTCGACGTGTACGTCGCTGCGTTCTTCGACCGTACCCACGCGCAGGTCAACGCGGCGCTGAGCCCCGACTACTGCCTCGATGAGGACGTGAGCCGAGCCTTCGTGGAGGCGTCCTTCGCCGCTCCCGGCGCCCGCACGCCGCTGCGGCGCGCCCTGCGCATCGACAGCGGGGTGATGCTCGTCGAGGACCCGGTGAAGCGGGTCGACAACATGACCATGGCGTTCGGTCTCGAGGCCCGGGTGCCGTTCCTCGACCACGAGCTCGTCGAGCTGGCGGTGGCCTGCCCCGACGAACTCCTGGTCGCCAGCGGTGGCAAAGGGATCGTCAAGGACCTCGCCCGGCCCATCCTTCCGGCGGAAGTCATCGACCGGCCGAAGGGCTACTTCCCGGTCCCGCCGCTCGTGCAGCTCGACGCCGCTGCCGTCGACCTCCTCCGCGACGCCCTCCTCGCCCCCGAGGCGAAGAGCCGGGGGCTCTACCGGCCGGAACACGTCGAGCACCTGCTGGCCCACCCCGACGAGCTCACCGTGCTCCGATACAACCAATTATGGGAGCTTGGGATGTTCGAACTCTGGCTTCAGGCGAACGGAATCGAATGATGTTTTCAAGGACGAAACATTCAAGTAACCAAGGCGTCGTACCGTTACATTGTTATGAAGCCGCGCATCGGGGTGACGACGACGCCGGGAACGGTCGACGACCACTTCGTGGAGCGCGTCGACCGCTCCCTGGTGGATGCCGTGCTGCGGGCCGGCGGCGTCCCCTTCGGGCTTCCGGTGCTCGCTCTTGCTGACGTCGAGGTCGCCCTCCTCGCGCTCGACGGGCTTCTGCTCACCGGGGGCGGCGACGTCGACCCCACGCGCTACGGCGAGCTCCCGGGCCCCGAGGTCTTCGGCATCGATCCCGGGCGCGATGCCTTCGAGGTCGCACTGGTGCTGGCCGCCGCCCGGGCTGGCGTGCCCGTCCTCGGCATCTGCCGCGGGTGCCAGGTCATGAACGTCGCCCTGGGCGGATCGCTGATCCAGCACGTCCCCGCGGTGACAGGCCGGGACCACTACCGGAAGGACCTCTCTCTGGTGACCGTGCATGACGTCCGCGTCGCTCCCGGCAGCCTCCTGGCCGGCGTCGTGGGGGCGAGCAGCATCGGGGTGAACTCGTTGCACCACCAGGCCGTGGACCGCCTGGGTAACGGCCTGCAAGCCGTCGCATGGTCGGACGACGGCGTCGTGGAGGGCGTCGAGACGGCCTTCCCTGCCAGGCTCCTCGGTGTCCAGTGGCATCCGGAGCTGCTGCCCGGCCTTCCCGCGCACGACCGGCTGCTCGCCTGGTTGGTGACCGAGGCGGGGCGCCCGGTGGCCGCTACCACGGATCAGGTGTCAGACTCGGCTGCGTGACCCGCCCAGGCAGCATGCTCCCTCACGGCTACGACCGCCTCAACGCCTACACCCGCATCATCGTCGACGAGGCGCACCGGCGGGGGATCGCCGTCGAGATCTTCGACGCCGGCCGGGGCGGTCTCGTGCTCACCAACGGGGGACGGTCCGTGCGGACGCTGGAGTCGCTCTCGGACCTCACCAGCGCGGTCGCCTTCCGCATCTGCGACGACAAGGGCTACACCCGGGAGGTGCTGGAGCGGGCGGGCATTGCCGTCCCCCCCGGTCGCTGTGCCACGTTCGACCAGGCCGACCTCGACTTCCTGGCCGAGCAGGGCGACGTCGTCGTGAAGCCGGTCCGGGGGGAGCAGGGCTGGGGCGTCACCGTCGGCGTGACGAATGCCGAAGAGCTGAACCGAGCCAGAACGGCGGCTGCCCGGTGGTGTCCCGACGTGCTCCTCGAACGGCGTTGCCCGGGCGAGGACCTGCGGGTCGTGGTCATCGCCGACGAGGTGGTGGCGGCTTCGGTGCGCCGCCCGGCGCACGTCGTGGGCGACGGCAGCCACACGATCGCCGAGCTCGTGGAGGAGGAGAGCCGGGCCCGGGAAGCGTCGACCGGCGGGGCCTCGACGATCCCCCTCGACGACACCACCCGGAACGTGGTCGCGAGCGCCGGCCACGGGCTGGACGACGTCCTCGGGGAGGGCGTGACGCTACCCGTGCGGCGCACCGCCAACCTGCATACCGGTGGCACGATCCACGACGTCACCGACGAGCTCCACCCGGCCCTGGGGGACGCCGCCGTGGCCGTCGCCCGGGCCATCGGCATCCCGGTGGTCGGTGTCGACCTGGTCATCGACGGCGTCGAGTCGCCGGGCCACGTCGTGATCGAGGCCAACGAGCAACCCGGTCTGGCCAACCACGAGCCCCGGCCGACGGCGGCCCGCTTCGTCGACCTGCTGTTCCCGGCCACCGCCG
>JAOPZY010000260.1 GCA_025963875.1 Actinomycetota bacterium | reverse complement strand
TAAGCGCCCTCAACTCCAGCCAAAACTATACGTCCGGCCGGCATACGTCCCTGGCGCCCGAAGGAGCCGCCTCGAGAAGTTCGGCGAGAAAGCCCTGGCACACACGGATAAGTCGCCGAACCTCGGTGCTCAGCCCTCGAAACTCAAGGAGCCCGCGAGAACTGGGGAATGCCCTTCCGAGCCCGGTCCAATGCTAGGTAGCGCGGGTCCCGTTCGAGGATCACCCATGCTGTATAATCGTGCTGTATGTCAACGACCATCAGAACCCAGATCTATCTGACCGATGCGCAGCGCGAGCTGATCGACCAGGTCGCCAAGGCCGAAGGGGTGACCATGGCTGAGGTCGTGCGCCGGGCACTCGACGCCTACCTGTCCCAGGAGCTCGACCCCTCGGCGGCGCTCGAGGCTACCTTCGGCGCCGCCCCGGAGGCTTCCATACCGTCACGAGACGAATGGGACCGTGGCTGAGCTCCTCGTCGACACGGACGTCTTCATCGACCATCTTCGCGGCGCCGCGGAGCTCAAGGCAGGCCGCAACCGGCTTCACTACTCGGTGATCACCCGAGCCGAGCTGTTCGCCGGCAACTCGGCGACGGACCTCACCGTGCGTCTGCTTGGCCCGCTCCGAGAGATTCCCGTCGACCGAGCGATTGCCGAGCGGGGCGGTCGCATCTGGCGCGAGACGGGCATCCGGTTGCCGGACGCCCTGATTGCCGCGACCGCCCTCGAGCGTGGCCTGGTCCTCACCACCAGAAACCTGCGGGACTTTGAGGCGGTGCCCGGCCTCCGCGTGCGTTCGCCGAATTGAGGCCACCGGGGCCCTCCGGAAAGGAACCCGCTACGGGTCCCGGCCCTCCAGGTCCTCCTCGGACAGGATCTCCAGGCCCTCCCGGCGCAGGAGCTCGGCCGTGACGCCCGAGCCGTCACGAAGGGTGCCCGAGAACGTCCCGTCGTGGATCCGGTCCTTCCCGCACGACGGGCTGCGGGCCTTCAGGATCGCCACCCTGGACCCCGCCAGACGGGCCGCCTTCAGGGCCTCCCGGGCCCCCCGCAGGTAGTTCGAGGTCACGTCCCCGCCGGCGGTGTCCAGCACCCGGCCCTCCCCATCCAAAACCGATGCGCCGGAGGCCCCGTCGACGATCTCGGCCGCCAGCCGGGGGGTCGGCAAGCCCCCGAGCTGCTCTGGGCACACGAGGATCGCCCGGCCCTGGCGGACGAGCTCCATCACCTTGCGGTTGGGCTTCGCCGCGCCGGTATGCGTCGTCGCCAGGCCGGCCAGGCACGCCGAGACGAGGATGGGCGGCTCCGCCCCAGGCGAACCGCCGGGCGAGCCGCCGGGGGAGCCGGCCCCCGCGACCAAGCGGTCGTCTGAAACCAAACGGTCTCCCTGAGCGTCTGACATTGTGTAAAATGCTATGCGATCAGAGCGACGGCGGCATCGCTGCGGCCGCCCCCCGGAGATCACGAGGGGGCAGGTCGTCATTTGACACGCGTAAAACCTTGTCAAATTGTCAAATGGCCGCTACACTTAAGCAATCTGCTACCTGTCTTGGGAGTGTCGCCAGGGGCAAGGAGTGCCGTAGCCCCGTTGTGCGGACCGATGAGGGACTATCCATATGAGACGTAGAGAGAGCTACAGCGACTACGAGCCGAACCCTCGTCCTGACTTCAAGGAGGAGGAGGCGCCGCACGAAGATCTGGTGCGGCAGTACCTCCGGGAGATCGGCCAGTACCCGCTCCTCACGGACGTCGACGAGGTCGAGCTCGCCAAGACCATCGAGGCGGGGAATCTCTCCCAGGCGACGCTCGACAAGCCCAAGCGCAGGCTGACGCCGAAGCAGCGTGAGGACAACGAGAAGAGGGTCGAAGCCGGCCGGGCCGCCAAGCGGCGGTTCATCCAGTCCAACCTGCGCCTCGTCGTGTCCATCGCCAAGAAGTACTCGGCGGCGGGCCTCCCCCTGCTCGACCTGATCCAGGAGGGCAACCTCGGCCTCATGCGCGCCGTCGAGAAGTTCGACTACCGCCGTGGCTTCAAGTTCTCGACCTACGCAACCTGGTGGATCCGCCAGGCCATCACCCGCGCCATCGCCGACAAGGCCCGCACCATCCGCATCCCGGTCCACATGGTGGAGACCCTGTACCGAGTCCGTAAGGTGCAGTCCGAGCTGGTGGAGAACCTGGGGCGCGAGCCGACCATCGACGAGATCGCCCGCTCGGCCGAGATGACGCCGGACAAGGTCCGGGAGGCCTTCCGCGTGCTGCCCGAGCCGGTCTCGATCCACGAGCCGGTGGGCGACGAGGACGCCGAGCTGGGGGACTTCATCCAGGACACCGAGGCCCAGGGTCCCTTCGAGGCGGCAGCGCTCACGCTGCGCCAGGAGGACCTGTGGCGGATGCTCGACTCGCTCACCGACCGGGAGAAGAAGGTCCTGGCACTGCGTTTCGGCCTGATCACCGGCGAGCCCCGCACCCTCGAGGAGGTCGGGCGGGAGTTCGCCCTCACCCGGGAGCGGATCCGCCAGATCGAGGCGAAGGCCCTCTCGAAGCTTCGCCACCCCTCCAGCCCGGGTAAGCTCCGGGACATGGTGTCGCTGTAGCACCAGGCAGTCCGGCCCTCCTCCAGAACCCAAGGCACGGCAAGGGAGGCGCCCGTTGATCACGGCGATCGTGCTGCTCAAGGCCGATGTCCACTCCATCCCGGAGACCGGCCAGGCCATCGCCGAGCTGCCGGCGGTGTCCGAGGTCTACTCGGTGGCCGGTCCCTGGGACCTCGTGGCGATCGTGCGGGTCCACAGCCAGGAAGAGCTGGGCGAGGCGATCACGCAGCAAATCGACAAGATCCCCGGCATCACCGCCAGCGAGACCCTCCTCGGCCTGCAGGTCTTCTCCCGCCACGACCTGGAGCGCCTCTTCTCCCTGGGCTACGAAACGGACGAACAAACGGACTACGAAACGGACTACGAAACGGGCTCCGAGGCATCATGAGGGCAACACCATGACCGAGACACCGAAGCGCGACCTGATCGTCGCCCACTACCACGAGGTGGGCCTGAAAGGCCGAAACCGCTCCTTCTTCGAGCGCCGCCTCGTCGAGAACATCCGATGGGGCCTCCGGGACACCGGCTATGCCAAGGTCCGGGCGATCCCGGGACGCATCCTCGTGGAGCTGACCGAGGACGCCGACCTCGACCGGATCACCGAGGCGCTCGGGCGGACGTTCGGCCTGTCGAGCTTCTCCCCCGCGGTGTCGTCGCCGGCAGATATCGATTCACTCGTGGCCACCGCGCTGGACCTTGCCCGCGAGGCCCCCTTCGAGTCGTTCCGGGTCCGGGCCCGCCGGGGCCATTCCTCGTTCCCGGAGAGCTCCCAGCGGGTGAACGAGGTGGTCGGCCAGGCCATCAAGGACGCCACGGGCGCCCGGGTCGACCTCTCCCACGGTGAGTGGACCTGCCACATCGAGCTGGTCCAGAACCGGGCCTTCCTCTACGCCAACCGGCTCCCGGGTCCCGGCGGCCTGCCGGCCGGGACGGCCGGGCGTGCCGTCGCCCTGCTGTCGGGCGGCATCGACTCCCCGGTGGCGATCTGGGAGCTGGCCAAACGCGGAGCGGCGGTGACGGCCGTGCACTTCCACGGCCAGCCCTTCTCCGACCCGTCCAGCGCCCGCCAGGCAGCCCGCCTCGCCGAGCACCTCGCCCCGTGGGTGCGGGACATCGACCTGTGGCTCGTCCCCTTCGGCGACGTGCAGGCCGAGATCGTGACGGTGGCCCCCGCAGAGCTCCGGACGGTCCTCTACCGCCGCTTCATGATGCGCATCGCCGAGGCGCTCGCCCTCAACGTGGGGGCCGAGGCCCTGGTCACCGGCGAGAGCCTGGGCCAGGTGGCGTCGCAGACCCTGCCGAACATGCGGGCCATCGACGCCGTCGTCGAGACCCTGCCCGTCCTTCGCCCACTCGTCGGGCGGGACAAGATCGAGATCGAGGCCATCGCCCGCCGGGTGGGGACCTACGAGATCTCCATCGACCCCCACCAGGACTGCTGCGTGCTCTTCGCCCCCCGCCAGGCCGCCACCCGGGCCCGCCTGCCGGAACTCGAGGCGGCCGAGGCGGTCCTGGATGTGCCTGCCCTGGTCGAGAAGGCCCTCGCCAACGTCGAGGTGCGGCGCTTCCCCTCGGGCTCGTAGCGCTTGGCGGACGAAGTGAGGAGAAAAAGTGCAGTCCCACGCGTAAAAAACTCCTCAGTTCGCCAGCGTCCCCGACCTACTCGAGCTCCGGCGGCGTGATCGGCTCCCCCGCCGAGATCCGCACCAGGGCATCGGCAAGGAACGACCGGATCCCGGCCACGTCGACGCCCTCGTAGCGATCGGGGTACCCGGAGAGCCGGTCCCGGGCCTTCGTGAACTGCAGCCGTGCCCCCACCATCCCGCCACGGGCAAGGTGGTGGAACCCGGTCGCAAGCTGGATCAGGCCCTGGAGGAACGGCCGTTCCGAGGCAGGCGCCTCCGCCCAGTGCTCCTCGAGGGTCTCGTGGGCCAGGAAGTACTCACCGGCCCGGAAAAGACGGATCCCCTCGACGAGGTAGGGCGAACGCTCGTCGAGGGGATCCGTCACGCGGACAGCGTACCGCTGGACTACAAGCGCTAGGCGGAGGCCCCCGCCGGCTCCCGCAGGCCGACGGACTCGGTCACCTCGTTCAGGCGACCCGAGCCGACGTCGAACACGAACCCGCGGATGTTCTTGTTGGGGATGAACGGGCTCTCCCGGATCCGGGCGATGCTCTGTCGCACATCCTCGTCCAGGTCGGGGAACGCCTCCAGGGCGAAGGGCGGCTTGACGCCGGTCTCGTCCTGGATCTGGCGCTTCACGGCGTCGTCGCTGAACGTGAGCATCCCGCAGTCGGTGTGGTGGATCAGGATGATCTCCCTGGTCCCCAGCAGGCGCTGCGAGATGGTCAGCGAGCGGATGGCGTCGTCGGTGACGACCCCGCCGGCGTTGCGGATGACGTGAGCCTCGCCCGGGTTCAGCCCGAGGATCCGGTAGACGTCGAGGCGGGCGTCCATGCAGGCGACCACGGCCACCTGCCGTGACGGCGGCATCGGGAGCTGCTCGGCGAACGACTCGGCATACGCAGCGTTGTTCGTCAGGTACTCATCGGTCACGCTCAACGGGGTCTCCTCTCCTGTGCTCTCTTATCGCTCGACGGGGACGCCCACGAGCGAGCCGTACTCGGTCCACGACCCGTCGTAGTTCTTGACGTTGTCGTAGCCGAGCAGCTCGGTCAGGACGAACCACGAGTGCGACGAGCGCTCGCCGATGCGGCAGTAGGCGATGATCGGCGTGTCGCCGCTGATCCCGGCGTTGCCGTAAAGCTCCTTCAGCTCGTCGGCCGAGCGGAACGTGCCGTCCTCCGCAGCAGCCTTGCTCCACGGGATGTTGGACGCCCCGGGGATGTGGCCCGGCACCTGCGCCTGCTCCTGAGGAAGGTGCGGCGGGGCGAGGAGGTCGCCACGGAACTCCTCGGGCGAGCGGACGTCGACCCACGCCCTGTCGCCGGCCTTGACGGAGTTGAGGACCTCGTCGCGCAGCGCACGAAGCTCCGGCCGGACCGCGCCGAGGGTCGGGGCGCTGGTGGCGGGGGCGATAACGGGCACGTCGGCCGTGAGCTCGCGGCTCTCGAGCTCCCACTTCTTGCGGCCGCCGTTGAGGAGCTTGACGTTGTCGAAGCCGAGGTAGCGCAGCAGCCAGAAGGTGTAGGCGCTGAACCAGTTGTTGTTGCCGGCGTAGAGGACCACCGTGGTGTCCGGCCCCACGCCCGACTTCTTGAGGAGGGCGCCGAGCTGCTTCTGGTCGAGGAACTCCCGGCGGAGCGGGTCGTGCAGCTCGGTCTTCCAGTTCCAGGCGATGGCGCCCGGGATGTGGCCCTTGCTGTACAGCGAGGTGTCCTCGTCGACCTCAATGACACGGATCGAGGGGTCTCCCAGCTTCGCTTCGAGCTCCTCGTCTGAGATCAGGACATCGGGATGGACGTACTCAGCCATGCTCTACTCCTTTCGCAATCACGGACGCTTCTCGTGCATCACTGCTTGCAGCGGCTGTCTCACGGCGGCGGATGATCTCCCGGCACGACGCATCCCCACGGGCGACCGAGGCCTCGACCTCGATGTCGCTCGGGTGCCCGAGGGCGGCCATGGCCCCCTCCTTGAGGGCCGGGTCGATGACCGACACGAGATCCGAGTGCTCGAGGGCGATGTCACGGAAGGGGCAGTCGGGGGTGTCGATCTCGGCTTCGTCGTGGGAGAGGCGCACGATCTGGGCCTGGGGCGAGAACCGGCGGAGCTCCTCGACCATCGCCCGCACGGCGGCTGCGAAGTCGAGGCCCCCGTCGCGGTAGTCGAGCATGAGCTTGCGCCCCTCCTCCCGAGCCACCTGCTCCGCCACGCTGTAGAGGGTGGGGGCGTCGACGCGCTCGACGAGGCGGATGAGGATCGCGGCGATCAACCGGTGGGGATTGGGTCCGGCCGGCAGCGGCTCGGCCACGGTGACCAGCATCTCGGCCTCCGGCGGCACGATCCCGGGCTGCGGTGAGACCTCCCAGTCCTCGAGGGCGCCCATCTCGCCCTCCCAGGTGAAGTAGACCTTGGCGGGCCGGCCCTTGCGCTTGCGCCGCACACCGGTGGCCAGGAACCCCGCCTCGACGAGGAGGTCGAGGTGCGCCCGGGCGACGTTGGCGTGCAGAGAGAACTCGTCGGCGACCTCCTTGGCCGTCAGGGGACCTGAGGTCAGCAGGTGCGCGAGGATGGCCGAACGCGTGGGCAGCGCGAGAGCTTTTGCAGCTTTGACCGACTGGTCGTCTCCCACAGGCATAAATCCAGCATACCGACTTTCGCGGTATTAGCAAGGGGTAAAGGTTGAAATAGGCTGGCAACTTGTTCGGTTTCGCACGGAGGCCGCCTGGGAAACCCTAGGGCATGGCCGGGAAGAAGTCGGAGCGCTCCCCCACCAGCAACCGGGCCATCTGGAAGGGCGCCATCACCTTCGGCCTCATCTAGCCTGCGCCATCCAAGGCTCCATAACGCTATTCTATAAACGTTTGAGCATTTTCCGCCCCCATTGGGGCGGGATTTACTCAAACGTTGGAGCAGGAGACGCCGGAGGTCGGGGACCTCATGGAGGCGCTGGCCTAGAGCTGCTCAGGCTGAGGCTGAGTCCGGCGGTGAAGCGTCCTGCACGGGAGGGACGGCCTTCAGGTCCCGCTTCGCCTGCTGGCGTGCCTGCTCCTGGGGGATCGTGTCGAACCAGGCCAGCATCGTCTCCTCGTAGGCCACCCCGAGCTCCGCCACGTGGGCCATGAAGGGCTGCTCGTCGAGGAGCTTGGGGATGAGCGACTGGAAGTACTGCAGGCGCTGCTCGTGCTGGGGCCGGTGCAGGGTCACGAACGCCCGGAGCGTCTGGGGGTCGAGATGCTGGCCGAAGAAGTAGCGGAGCAGGAAGGGCAGCCGGATGATGTCCGGCCCCGGCGGCAGCGCCAGCCAGTTGAGGAACGCCCGCCGCCCCGCCCCGGTGATGGTGTAGGGACGGCGGGCCCTGGCCCCCGACTCCCCCATCTCGACGAGTTCCGCCTCGGCGAGGCGGTTGAGCTCCCGGTAGACCTGGCTGCGGGTGACGTTCCAGAAGTAGCCGATCGACCCCTCCACCATGCCGACGATGTCGTAGCCGCTCATCGGTCCGTAACTCTCGAGGAAACCGAGCAGCGATGCAGCCGTGGAGTTCAGGTCCGGGTGCTCACCTACCATATGGGAGTAGTGAACCACATCGGCACGCTCGGCAGAAGGACCCGCGCCGTCGTCCGCATCGTCTTCTGCCCAATGGGGTGCTTCGCCGTCGTCAGGCCACGGCCCGCCGGGCATCCTGTTCTCCCTGCTCGATCAGGGCCTCGATGCGGCCCACCGAGAAGTCGACGCCGGAGGAGATCTGCTCGTACGGCAGCGACATCCGCTGGATGCGGGTCACGGTCACCGGGACCCGGGACTTGACGGCTGCGACATCGGTGAGGAGCTGTTCGCGACGCGACCGCAGGGGGGCCTCGAGGGCGGAGGTCACCGCGGGCGGGATCGCCTCCAGCATGTCGTAGAGCTCCCGGCACCACGTCACCCACCGGCTGCCGGAGGCGTCGGAGCGGGTCTTGTCCTGGTAGATGATCTGGCCCATCCGGGCCTGCACCTCGGTGCTCGTCGGCAGGGGATCGTCGGGGGGGACGAACTGCTGGGGAAAGACGTCGACGACGTAGACCTGGTAGCCGGCGGCGGGATCAGCGTCACCATGGGAGCCTCCCCGGACCGCCGCGAGCTCGTCGGGCAGCGGCGTGTTGGACCAGAGCCCACCGTCCCAGTAGTGCAGGCCGTCGATCACGTGGGGAGGAAAGCCGGGCGGGAGGCTCCCGCTCGCCACGATGTGGTCGGGGGTGATGTGGCACTCGGCGCTGTCGAACGCCACGGGCCGGCTCTGCTCCAGTTCGACCGCGGTCACGATCAGCCGGGGGGTGGAGCCCTTGGTGTACGTCCCCACCGCCGATGCGACGGTCGCGTGCATGGCGTCGGTCGAGTAGGGCGCTTCCCCGAACAGCACCGGCTGGAAGAGGCTCGGGTTGCCGATCGTGAGCGACGTCGCCACCGCCTGAACGCTGCCCCACAGCTTCATCCAGGGGTTGGACCCCCACACCGGCAACACGGGGAAGGCGAGGTCGTGCCAGAACGCCTCGAGGGCTGCCACACCCCGATCGGGGTCGCCGAAGTTCCGGGCGATGACGCCGGCGTTGATGGCGCCGATGGACGTGCCGGCGATGATGCTCAGGTCGTCGAGCCGCTCCGCCAGGACCTTGTAGACGCCGCACTCGTAGGCACCGAGCGCCCCGCCGCCCTGCAGGATGAGGATCGTCCCCGGCTTGTCACGCGGAGATCCGGGCATGGAAATCTCCAGGCGAGTCGAGTTGCAGCACCCTGATCAGGTCGGTGGCACCGCTGCGGCCCTGCAGGCTCCCGGCGACGATCACGACGGCGTCGCCCCAACGGATGCGCCCGCAGCTGAGAACTGTGTCGGCGACCTGGGTCACCATGTCCTCGAGGTGCCCGGACAGGGGCGCCACGAAGGTCTCCACCCCCCAGGTAAGCGTCAGGCGGCTCCGCACCGCCGCCACCGGCGTGAACGCCAGCACGGGCACCGGCGGCCGCTGCGCCGCGATGCGGCGGGCGGTGGCCCCCGTCTGGGTGAAGGCGACCAGCGCCCGGGCGTTGACGGCCCGTGCGAGCTGGGGGGCGGTTGCGGCGATGGCCTCCTCGGGTGTGGCGTTCGCCGGTTCGATCACCGGGAAGTCGGTGCCCTCCTCCGTCGCGGCGATGATCCTGGCCATCGTGGCGACCGCCTCCCGGGCGTGCTCGCCGACGCTGGTCTCGGCCGACAGCATCAGCGCGTCGGCGCCGTCGAGCACCGCGTTGGCGACGTCGGAGACCTCGGCGCGCGTGGGGCGGGAGTGCACCCGCATCGACTCCAGCATCTGGGTGGCCACGATCGCCGGCTTGGCCCGCTCCCTGGCCAGCGTCACCGCACGCTTCTGGACCTGCGGCACCTGTTCCATGGGCGTCTCGACACCGAGGTCGCCGCGGGCCACCATGACGCCGTCGAACGCGTCGACGATCTGCGTGAGGTTCTCGACCGCCTCCGCCTTCTCCAGCTTGGCGATGACCGGTACCCGCCGGCCTGCCGCTTCCATCGCCTGCCGCACGATGTCGGCGTCCTCCGGCCGGCGGACGTACGACAGGGCGACCAGGTCGACGCCGAGCGCCAGGGCGAACCGCAGGTCCTCGGCGTCCTTGTCGGTGAGCGCCGGGGCGCTGACGCGGGCACCCGGCAGATTGATGCCCTTGCGATCGGAGACCAGGCCGCCCTCGATCACCCGGCACGCGACCTCGGTCCCGTCCGAGGAGATGGCGGTGAGCTTGATCAGGCCGTCGTCGATGAGGATCGTGTCACCGGGAGACAGATCCCGGGCCAGCGCGCCGTAGGTGGTGGAGGCGCCGCGGCTGGAACCCGCGAGCGCCTGGACGGCGCCGTGGGGCTGTTCGGCGGTGACGGTGAACACCGACCCCGGCTCCAGCACCGCAAAGCCGCCGTCGAAGCAGCCGAGGCGGATCTTCGGCCCCTGCAGGTCCACCAGGATGCTGACCGCCCGCCCCGCGGCATCCGACGCATCCCGCACCCGGCCGTAGATCTCGGCGTGGTCGTCACGGGAGCCGTGCGAGAAGTTGAGCCGTGCCACGTCCATGCCGGCGGCGACCAGGCCGGCAATGGCATCGGGTGACTGGGTAGCGGGGCCGAGCGTGCAGACGATCTTGGTGCGTCGTTGTTGGTGCTGGTTCATGGGGATTGCGCCTCCGTGTCGAAACTAGGGCCCACCCTGGGGCATAGCTGGGCAGGGTCATGCGTCAGGCGAGGCGGGGCTCGACCGACTCGGGATCGATGGCGTACGTGTTGATGGCATCGGCCACTTCCTCGGGCTTGCCAAGGTCGGCGTCGGCCAGGCCCTTCAGGACCGCCACCACGACATGGGCCGCGTCGGTGCCGAAGTGGCGCCGGAGCGCCGTTCGTGTGTCCGAGCGCCCGTAGCCGTCGGTGCCGAGGACGGTCAGGTGGCCGGGTACCCAGCGGGACACCTGATCGGGGACCATCTGCATGTAATCGCTCACGGCGACGAGCGGGCCCTGGCTGGCGAGCAATTGCTCGGTGACGTAGGGAACCCGGGCCGGCTCGGTCGGATGGAGGCGGTTCCAGCGCTCGGCGGACTGCGCGTCCTCCCGGAGGGCCTTGTACGACGGCACGCTCCACAGCTCCGCAGCCACGTCGTGGTCGTCGGCGAGGAGCTGCTGCGCCTCCCTGGCGGCACCCTGGGCGCTGCCGCTGAACAGGATGGTCGCCTGGCGCTTGGGGCCCTCGGGGGCCGGGGCGAAACGGTACATGCCGCGGCGGATGCCCTCCTCGACAACCCCTTCCGGAGCCTTTGGCATCGGCGGCATCGGGTAGTTCTCGTTGTAGAGCGTGAGGTAGTAGAAGACGTCCTCGGGGCTGTCGCCGAACATGCGGTCGATGCCGTCCCGCACGATCACCGCCATCTCATAGGCGAAGGCGGGGTCGTAGGCAGCGAGGTTGGGAACGGTCGAGGCCAGCAGCAGGCTGTGGCCGTCCTCGTGCTGGAGGCCCTCGCCGTTCAACGTCGTGCGCCCCGCCGTGGCACCGCAGAGGAAGCCTCTCCCCCGCATGTCCCCGCAGGCCCAGATGGCGTCGCCGGTGCGCTGGAAGCCGAACATCGAGTAGAAGACGTAGAAGGGGATCATCGGCTGTGCCCAGGTGGCGTAGGACGTGGCCGCGGCGGTGAAGCTCGCCATCGCCCCCGCTTCGGTGATGCCCTCCTGCAGGATCTGGCCCCGGGGGTCCTCACGGTACGAGAGCTGCATCCCGGCGTCGACCGGCTCGTAGTTCTGTCCGTCCGGCGAGTAGATCTTCACCTCGCTGAAGAGGGCGTCCATGCCGAACGTCCGAGCCTCGTCGGGGATGATCGGCACCACGCGGTGGCCCACGGTGGCGTCCCGCAGCAACGACCGCAGCAGCACCGAGAAGGCCATGGTGGTCGAGACGGACCGGGGGCCGGATCCGGCGAAGAAGTCGGCGAAGCAGGAGGGGTCGGGCAGGCCGATCGGGGCGGATACGACCACGCGCCGGGGGACGGCTCCGCCAAGCTTGCGCCGGCGGTCCAGCAGGTACTCGTGCTCGGCGGAGCCGGGCTCCGGACGGCAGTACGGCGGGAGCCCGCCGTCCAGCACCTCGTCGGAGATCTCCGTGGCGAGGCCGAGGCGGTCCCGAAGGGCCTTCAGCTGGGGCGTCGCCATCTTCTTGATCTGGTGGGTGGAGTTGCGGCCCTCGATCTCGGGGCCGAGGGCCCATCCCTTCACGGTCTTCACGAGGATCACCGACGGCGCTCCCTGGTGCTCCGTGGCCTTGCGGTACGCGGCGTAGAGCTTGCGGTCGTCGTGGCCACCCCGGCGCATGGCGGCCAGCTCCTCGTCGCTCAGGTGCTCGACGAGGGCCTCCAGCCGGGGATCGGACCCGAAGAGGCGCTCACGGATGTAGGCGCCCGACTCGACGGTGCACCGCTGGAAGTCTCCGTCCAGGGTGGTGTTCAGCCGGTCGACGAGGGCACCGTCGACGTCCGCCGCCAGGATCGGGTCCCAGTCGGAGCCCCAGATCACCTTGATGACGTTCCATCCCGCACCCCGGAAGACGCCCTCGAGCTCCTGGATGACCTTGCCGTTGCCGCGCACCGGCCCGTCGAGGCGCTGGAGGTTGCAGTTGATGACGAAGACGAGGTTGTCGAGGCCCTCCCTGGCCGCGAGCGGCAGCGCCGTCAGGCTCTCCGGCTCGTCGCACTCGCCGTCGCCGAGGAAGCACCACACCTTGGAGGCCGAGGTGTCGGCGATGCCCCGGTGGTCGAGGTAGCGGTTGAACCGGGCCTGGTAGACGGCGTTCAGGGGGCCGAGGCCCATGGAAACCGTGGGGAACTCCCAGAACTCGGGCATGAGGCGGGGGTGCGGATAGCTCGACAGTCCACCGCCGTTGACCTCTCGCCGGAAACCGTCCATCTCCTCTTCCCCGATGCGGCCCTCGAGGAAGGCCCGGGCGTAGATGCCGGGCGAGGCGTGGCCCTGGAAGTACACCTGATCGCCTGCCCCGCCGTCGTCCTTGCCCCGGAAGAAGTGGTTGAAGCCGGTCTCGTACAGCGACGCAGACGACGCGTACGTCGACAGGTGCCCGCCGATGCCTTCCGAAGCCGCGTTGGCGCGCAGCACCATGACGACCGCGTTCCAGCGCAGGTACGCCCGGACCCGTCGCTCCATGGCGAGGTCCCCCGGCGTTGCCGGCTGTTGGTCGGGGGGAATCGTGTTGACATAGGGCGTCGACACGGAGGGCGGCAGACCCGCCCCGTACTGCTCCGCCACCTCGAGCTGGCGGCGGAGGAGATACCGGGCCCGTGCTGCACCGCGGAGGTCGATGACATCGCGGATCGACTCGGTCCATTCCTGCGTCTCCCCCGGGTCGACATCGGGCGGCAGCCCGGTGACCTCCAGTGCACGGGTATCCATCTCTATGTCCTCCAAACGATCAGGGCCAGCATCATGAGGAACTCACCTTCGAGGCGGCTGCGGTCGGGTAGGCGTAGAAGCCGCCACCGGTCTTGCGACCCAGCTGTCGGGCCATCACCATCTGCCGAAGCTTGCCGGCCGGCACGCAGCCGGGCTCCCGGCGCTCCTCGTAGAGGCGCTCCAGCACCGCCAGGCTGGTGTCGAGGCCGATCAGGTCCAGGAGCTCGAACGGCCCCATCGGGAAGCCGCACCCGCCCTTCATGGCGGTGTCGATGTCCTCCTTGGTGGCGATGTCGCCCTCCAGCATCCGGATGGCCGCGTTCAGGTACGGGAAGAGCAGGGCATTGACGATGAAGCCCGCCTGATCCTTCGACTTCACCGGGGTCTTGCCGCACGCCAGGGCGAACTCCCACGCAACGTCGAACGTCTCCGGGGAGGTCGTCAGCGCCGGCACGACCTCGACCAGGGGCATGACCGCGGCGGGGTTGAAGAAGTGCATCCCCACCACCCGGTCCGCCCTCGAGACCGAGACGGCAAGCTCGAGGATCGGCAGCGTGGACGTGTTGGTGGCGATGATCGTGCCTGCGGAGCAGGCGGCGTCGAGCTCGGAGAAGAGTTGCTTCTTCGTGCCGAGGTCCTCGACGACCGACTCCAGCACCAGCTCGCAGTACTCGAGCTCGGCCAGGTCGGTGACTCCCTTGATCCGAGCCAGGATCGCCTCGGAGTCGGCGGCGGTGATCTTGTCCTTCTCCACCTGGCGTCCGAGTGATTTGCCTACCTTGGCGAGACAAGTGTCTGCCGATTCCTGCGATCGACTGCGGATTACGACGTCGAAACCGGCTTTGGCGGCTACTTCGGCTATCCCCGCCCCCATGATCCCTGAACCCACTATTCCCACGCGTTTTACCGTCACGATTTACCTCCGATTTGTAATGTCCTATGTGGCATGCCGCTCCGGCAGTAGCGGAGATGCACGGACGAAAAGGCAGGCGGGGGTGTTGCAGGTTTCCGAGGCCCAGACTGGGGATGAACCCAGCCTTGACCCACGTGGAGAGGCTGCTGGATAGGCCTTTTCCAGGACCTCTGGGTGCCGATTCCGTGCATCGGTCGTACTGTCGCGGCTCCTTGGAGCTTGAACGAAATGCTATCGAAAGTCAATTGCCTCTTCGTAAACGTTGCGTTACGCCTACCTGAACGCTACCTATCCACGTTAGCTATGGCCGACCATTGTATTCGTAGAAACCACGGCCGACCTTGCGGCCCAGCAGGCCGGCTTCGCACATCCTGTCCAACAGTGGTGGCGGTGCATAAAGAGGTTCTTTGAACTCGTCGTACAGCGATTCCGCGACCGCCGAAACGGTGTCGAGCCCGATCAGGTCCGACAACGCAAGCGGCCCCATCGGGTGGGCGCACCCCTCCACCATGCCGGCGTCGATGTCTGCGGCGGTGGCGAAACCTGACTCCATCATCCGGATCGCCGAGAGGAGGTAGGGGATCAGCAGGGCGTTGACGATGAAGCCCGCCCGGTCCTTCGACCGCACGATCCGCTTGTGCAGGACCTGGTCGATGAAGTCGGCTGCCCGGGTGGCCGTGGACTCGCTCGTGAGCAGCGACGTCACCAGCTCGACCAGGCGCATGACCGGAACCGGGTTGAAGAAATGCAGCCCGAGAACCTCCTCGGGACGCCTGGTCACCATTGCCAGCCGCATGATGGGAATCGAGGACGTGTTCGAGGCCAGGATGGTGCCGGGGCCGGTCACGGCGTCGAGCTGCTCGAAGATCGCGGCCTTGACGTCGAAGCGCTCGACGACTGCCTCGACCACCAGCTCTCGGTCGGCAAGATCTGCCATCCGGATGGAGAACTTCATCCGCTCGAGGGCGTCGGCCTGGGCCTCGGGGGCCAGCTTGCCCCGGGCGACCGCCTTGGCCAGCGACGACTCGATGCGCCGCCGTCCGGCATTCAATGCGTCCTGCCCCGCCTCGACGACGATGACGTCGAGGCCGGCCCGGGCGCAGACCTCCGCGATGCCCGATCCCATGAGCCCGCAGCCGACCACCCCGACCCGGTCGATGACGGCCGGCACCTCGGACCCGGGGGCCGGAAGCTCGGCGAGATCGGTGCTGCCGTTCGTGGGTGCGCTGTTCGTCGCTCTCTCAGCCATGGACATACTCCCCTGGTGCGTCGGCGATGGGTGGGTGCTCCGCGCTGCCCGTGGACGGCGGCTTGATCCGCTTGCCGGACCGCTGCGCCATCCATGTGGTCCAGTCCTCCCACCACGAACCCTCCTGAGGCGTTGCCGCGGCCCGCCACTCGTGGGGGTCGTTGGGGAGCTCGTCATTGGTCCAGTACCTGCGCTTGGAGTCGGGCGGGTTGACGATGCCGGCGATGTGGCCGGACGACGTCAGCACGTAGCGGCATGACCCGCCGAGCAGCCGCGTTGTGGCGTACGACGTGGTCCAGGGTGCTATGTGATCCTCGACCGCGCCGACGATGTAGACATCCGCGTCGATCTTGCCCAGCAGCAGCTGCCGTCCAGCGAGCGTCATCTCGTCCTTGGCCAGCTGGTTCTCCTGGTAGCAGTAGCGGAGGTAGAACGAGTGCATGTTGGCCGGCATCCGGGTGCTGTCGGCGTTCCAGGTCAGGATGTCGAACGCGGGCGGGTCCTTGCCCATGAGCCAGTTGGAGGCCACGTAGTTCCAGATCAGGTCGTTGGCCCGCAGGGCATTGAAGGTCTTTTCCATGTCCGACGAGTCCAGGAAGCCGGTCTTGGCCATCTTCTGCTCGAGCCGTGCGATGGATTCGGCGTCGGTGAAGCACCCCAGAGGGCCCGGTTCGGAGAAATCGACGATCGTGTTGAGCAGCGTCGCCGAGTTGATCCGGTCCTGGCCCCCCGCCGCCAGGTAGGCCAGCAGCATCGTTGTCAGCGTTCCGCCGATGCACAGGCCGGCCATGTTGACCTTCGGCTGGCCCGTGATGTCGCGGATGACATCCAGGGCGTCGAGGGGGCCGTGGATCAGGTAGTCGTCGAGGGACACGTCCCGCATCGACTCATCGGGGTTGCGGTAGCTGATGGCGAAGGTGGTGTGGCCGTGCTGGACCGCCCACTCGATGAAGCTGCGGCCCGGCGCCAGGTCCATCAGGTAGTACTTGTTGATCCAGGGCGGCGACACGAGCAGCGGGATCTCGTACGTGGTCTTGCTCTGCGGCTCGTACTGGATCAGCTCCATGAGGTCGTTGCGGTAGACGACCTTGCCCGGCGTCACGCCGAGGTTGCGCCCGACCGCGAAGGCCTCCGGGTCGAACTGGCGGGGCATGCCCTCGTTGTGCAGGGCGTCGTCGATGAAGTTCCGGAGGCCCTTCAACACGCTGAGCCCCTTGGTCTCCTGGGCCGTGCGGAGGGCCGTCGGGTTGGACAGGAGGAAGTTGGTGGGCGACAGTGCGTCGACGACGAGGCCGAGACCGAACGCCGCCTTGTCAGCATCATGCTGCTCGAGCCCCGACGAGGTGACCAGTTCGTGGACGAAGTGGGCCCACGCGAGGTAGGCCTGCCGCTCGCCGAAGAACACCGGGTTCTCGTTCCAGGCAGGATCCTTGAACCGCCGGTCCTTGGGGTCGGGCTGCAGCTCAGGCTGCGGTTTGGCGCCGAGCGCCCTCGCCATCATGCCGGCCGTGGAGGCGACGAGGCGGGTGCTGAAACGGGTGCCCGCCTCCCACACCGCTGCGGGGTTCGCCGCCAGGGCGGCTCCCAGCTTCTTCATCGTGGGAACTAGGGACAGGGGGTCCTGGCGCGCGAACAAGTCGGCCTCCGGGCCGACCGCGGCCGCGGTCGCTGCGATCCCGTTCCCGTTGGAACCATTTGCCTCCTCGGGTCCTTGCTTGGACTCGGATGTCGTCGCCACGTTAAGCTCCTGATCCTCCGGCGGCGGCGCCTGGAACCTCCCGGTAGTACCGGAAAAGGATCTCGGCGGCGCACGCCGGCTTGGGGTTGCCGTCGATCTCCACGGTAACTCGGAACTCGACCTGGACACCGCCGGGGACGTCGTCGACCATGCCATAGTCGATATGGCCCCGGACTTTCGACCCCGTCGGCACGGGCGCAGGAAACCGCACCCGGTTGGTCCCGTAGTTGAGGATCAGGGCGGCGCCCGTCACCTCCAGGAGTTCGTACAGCATGCCGGTGAACATGGCCAGCGTCATGAATCCGTGGGCGACGGTAGTGCCGAACGGCCCACGCTTGGCCCGCTCCGGGTCCACATGGATCCACTGGTCGTCTCCCGTGGACCGGGCGAATCCGTTCACCTCGTCCTGGGTAACCTCTCTCCAGGAACTTACCCCGAGGGGCGAGCCCGCCAAGCCCTTGAGTTCCCCGATGTCGACGGTCTGGAGTGCTATGGGTGTCTCAGGCACGATGTCAGACCTTTCCTCGGCATTTTTCCCGGTCTCGATGAAGCCCTTTTCTCTTGACAAAGTTAGCAGAGCTACTGCATAGTTAGCAAGAGGAATCGCCCCGAAAGGAGAAGAGCATGGTTGACGCAGCCACCGCAGTGCAGGATCAGGTGCTCGACACGATCACCACCGCGCAGGACGCAACGCTGAAGGTGCTCAAGGGCTGGACCGACACCCTGTCGTCGGCCCCGTCGCTGTCCGAGGTCTACCCGATGCCGAAGATGGACACGTTCTACGGGTTCGCCGAGAAGCTGTGGGCGACGGAGAAGGACTTCTTCGTCAAGCTGCTCGAGGTCGCCACGGAAGCCGGCAAGAAGGTTCCGGACGCCGCGAAGAAGACCGCCGCAGCCGCAGCCAAGTAACACCTGCACCACGTTGAGCGGGCAGATCGGGCATGATCATGGCCGCACATGGACACACTCGGTAGCTTCATCCGCTCCCAGCGGCGGCTCGCCAATCTCACACTGAGGGAGATGGCCGAGCTTGCGAAGGTGTCCAACCCTTACCTCAGCCAGATCGAGCGTGGCCTCCACGAACCTTCGGTTCGCGTGCTGCGCTCGATCGCGTCCGCCCTCAACATCTCGGCCGACACCCTGCTCGCCCAGGCGGGCCTGCTCGACGGCTCGGGACCGCCCTCCGTCGACGACGTCGGGGAGGGGGCAGAACGGGAGGCCACGACCACCGAGGCGGCGATCCGCCTCGATCCGGCCCTGACCGAGAGCCAGAAGGAAGCCCTCCTCGCCGTCTACCGGGGCTTCGTGGGGGGCGCGGCCTAGGGATTCGCCTCGGGGTGGCTGGGATTTTCCACCCATGGTGTGGTCTTTTGCTGCCACCCCAGGCGGCTCTACGGCAGCTGGCGATCCAGGAAGTCGTAGACCTCGCTCAGGTCCGCGCCGGCGTAGGCGCCAGCCGGGAGGGTCGCCAGCACGTAGCTGTGCACCCGGGCGGCCGGCCACACCCGGCCCTGCCACCTCGCGGCGGCGTCCGACGGCGGGCGCCGGCAGCACTCCCCGTCGGGGCAACGGGAGACCTTCCGGTTGGTGGTCTCGTGCCCACGGAAGTAGCGGGCGTCCTCGGCTCTCGACCCGATGGTGACGGCCTCGGGTGTCGCCATGTCCGCCTCGAGATAGGTGGTGCACCAGAACTCCCCCGCCGGCGTCGACGTGTACTGGGCGTACTCCGCAAACTTGTCGTACGAGCCGAACGCCTGGCGCGTCCCCCATTTCCGGCAGACCCGCTGGCCTTCGATGATCCCGGCGCTGTCGGTCGGGAAGGGTGCCCCGTCGTTCTCGTAGGCCTTCCAGATCACGCCCTCGTCGTCGGTCCGGAGGAAGTGCACCGCCAGCCCGAGGTGGTGGGTTGCGAGGTTCGTGAGGCGGTGGGCCGCCATCTGGTAGGAGATGTAGAAGACCTCTTTCAGGTCCTCCGCCGAGATGTCGCCCTTGCGCCGGGCGGCCGTGAGGAGCTCGACCGCGGGCCGCTGCGGGGCCAGCACCGCCCCCGAGAAGTAGTTGGCCTCCACCCGCTGGCGGAGGAACTCGCCGAAGTCCTTGGGGTCGCCGTGGCCCAGGGCGAAATGCCCGAGGGTCTGCAGGACCACCGACCGGGCGGCCCTCGTCGGCATGGTGTTGCGCTGGTGGACGTAGATGCGACGGTGCTCGAGGTCCGCGACCGAATCGACCGATACCGGCAGATCCTGCACACGGTGCAGCGTGAAGCCGTAATGGGCGACGAGCGACGTCAGCGTGCTCTCCGCCACCGCACCGCCCTCGTAGCCCGCTGAGCGCAGCGCCTGGGTGGCGACCAGCTCGATCTCCGGGAAGTAGTTGTCGCGCGCCCGCATCTCGGCCCGCAGGCGAGCGTTGGCCGCCCGGGCGCCTTCGGGCGTCCCCCCCAGGTCCTGTGACCGGGCCTTCAGCGCCTCGAACAATCCCACGACATGTTCGAGAAACTCGTGGGGAACCTGCCGGGAGGGCCGCAGCAGCGGGAGGTTGAGCTCTTTGTAGAGCGGGTCTTCCTGCGCCCGCTGCAGCTCCACCTCGAGGCGGGCCCGGCGGGTGGGCGGCTCGGTGGCGAGCAGCTCGGCGGAGCTCACCCCGAGTCCACGGGCGAGGTCCTCGATGAGCGACAGCCTGGCCTCACGTTTGCCGTTCTCGATCAGCGAGAGGAACGACGCCTGCTTGCCCACCAGCTCGCCGAGCTGATCGAGCGTGAGGTCCTTCGAACGCCGCAGGTGGCGGAGCCGTTGGCCGAAGACAAGGGAGTCAACACTGCCGTTTTGCATGACAACTTTCCTAAAAATTCACTGTATCGAAATCTTTGAGCAATCTTAACATGTGAAAGATCCTCATAATCTGCCGATAACAATACTTTCAGTAACTTTCCAGCAGAAACCTAGGTAGGAGGCGGACCGTGGGGGGAACCGAAGGCATCGAGGTCATTGATGCGGAGAGTGGTCGTGACGAGGAGATTCTGAGTGACGAGGCGCTCTCCTTTGTCGCCGCTCTGCAGCGGGAGTTCCGCCAGCAGCGCCGGCGCCTGCTGAGCGCCAGGGCCGACCGCCAGCGCTCGCTGGACTCCGGCGAGTGGCCTGACTTCAACCCCGCCACCCGCAGCATCCGGGCGGCCGACTGGCAGGTGGGCGACGTCCCGAAGGACCTGCTCGACCGCCGGGTCGAGATCACCGGCCCCGCCGAGCGCAAGATGATGATCAACGCACTGAACTCGGGCGCACGGGTCTTCATGTGCGACTTCGAGGACGCCCTGTCGCCCACGTGGCACAACGTCGTCCAGGGCCAGCGCAACCTCCGGGATGCCATCGCCCGCACCATCTCGTACGAGGCGCCGGATGGCCGGCGCTACGAGCTGAACGAGAAGACCGCCACCATCTGCGTCCGGCCCCGTGGCTGGCACCTGACCGAGAAGCACGTGCTCGTCGACGGCGAGCCCGTGTCGGCCAGCCTCTTCGATTTCGGCCTTGCCCTCTTCCACAACTCGTGGGAGCTGCTGGACCGGGGGTCCGGTCCGTACTTCTACCTGCCGAAGCTCGAGGGCTTCCTGGAGGCCCGGCTGTGGAACAAGGTCTTCCTCTTCGCCCAGGAGCGCATGGGCCTCTCCCCCGGCACGATCAAGGCAACCGTGCTGATCGAGACGGTGATGGCCGCCTTCGAGATGGACGAGATCCTCTTCGAGCTGCGCGAGCACTCCGCCGGGCTCAACGCCGGGCGCTGGGACTACATCTTCAGCTTCATCAAGAAGCTGCGCAGCCACCCGCAGTTCGTCCTGCCGGACCGGGCGCAGGTCACGATGACCACGCCGTTCATGCGGGCGTACACGGAGCTGCTGGTCTCGACGTGCCACCGCCGCGGCGCCCACGCCATCGGCGGCATGGCGGCGTTCATCCCCAACCGGCGCGATGCCGAGGTCACCGAGGCCGCTCTGGCGAAGGTCCGTGAGGACAAGCTCCGGGAGGCGTCCGACGGCTTCGACGGCACCTGGGTGGCCCACCCCGACCTCGTCGGCGTCGCCAAGGAGGTCTTCGACGAGGCCCTCGGCACCGAGTCCAACCAGCTCGACCGCCTGCGCGACGACGTCGAGGTGAGCACGGAGAACCTGCTCCACCTCAACGGGCTGCTCTCCCGGGCCGGGGTCAGCGAGCGCGGACTGCGGACCAACGTGGCGGTCGGCATCCAGTACCTCGAGTCGTGGCTGCGAGGCACCGGGGCTGCGGCCATCGCCAACCTCATGGAGGACGCGGCGACCGCCGAGATCTCACGGGCCCAGATCTGGCAGTGGTGCCACCACCACACGAAGCTGGCCGACGGCCGCGAGGTCACGCCCGCCCTGGTCCGCCGGATCGCCGACGAGGAGCTCGCCGCCCTGCGCTCCGCCATGGGCGACGAAGCCTTCCGAGCGAGCCACTACCTGGATGCCCGCAGCCTGTTCGAGCGGGTCGCCCTGGAGCAGCCGTTCTTCGAGTTCCTCACGCTGCCCGCCTATACGACCCTTTCGTAAGGGTTCGTCCTTTGTTGCAAGCGCCGGGAGCCGGAACTCCCGCACACCTAGAAGGGAGATCCACTGTGGTCAGCATCTTTGAGCAGCGCCAGCGAGCGATCGCCGAGTTGGAGGCAGCCTGGTCGGAGCAGGATCGTTGGACGGGCGTCCGCCGTGACTACTCGGCGGCCGACGTCATCCGTCTGCGGGGGTCGATGGCTATCGACCACACCCTCGCAACGGCGGGCGCGGCCCGCCTGTGGGAACTGCTCCAGACCGAGGACTACGTCCACGCGCTCGGCGCCATGACCGGCGGCCAGGCGGTGCAGATGGTGCGGGCGGGGCTGCAGGCGATCTACGTCAGCGGATGGCAGGTCGCCGCCGACGCCAACCTGTCGGAGAACGTCTACCCCGACCAGAGCCTGTACCCGGTCAGCAGCGTCCCCTCGCTGGTGCGGCGCATCAACAACGCCCTCCTGCGAGCGGACCAGATCGAGTGGGCGGAGTCGACCACGTCGCACGAGTGGATGGTGCCCATCGTCGCCGACGCCGAGGCCGGCTTCGGTGGGCCGCTCAACGCCTATGAGCTCATGAAAGCGATGATCGAGGCAGGCGCCGCCGCAGTGCACTTCGAGGACCAGCTCTCCTCCGAGAAGAAGTGCGGGCACATGGGCGGCAAGGTGCTCGTCCCCACCGCGCAGCACATCCGCACCCTGAAGGCAGCCCGCCTGGCGGCCGACGTCGCCGGCGTGCCGACGCTCGTCGTCGCCCGCACCGACGCCCTCGGGGCCACCCTGCTCACCAGCGACATCGACCCGGCCGACCGTGCGTTCCTCACCGGGGAGCGCACCGCGGAGGGCTTCTTCAGCGTCCGTGCCGGGATCGAGGCCCCGATCGCCCGGGCCATCGCCTACGCCCCGTACGCCGACGTGCTGTGGTGCGAGACGTCGACCCCCGACCTCGAGGAGGCCCGGCGCTTCGCAGAGGCCGTGCACGACGCTCACCCCGGCAAGCTCCTCGCCTACAACTGCTCCCCGTCGTTCAACTGGCGCCGGCACCTCGACGAGGCCACCATCGCCCGGTTCCAGAAGGAGCTGGGGGCCATGGGCTACCGGTTCCAGTTCATCACCCTGGCGGGCTTCCACGCCCTCAACGTGTCGATGTTCGAGCTGGCCCGGGGCTACGCCGCCGACGACATGACCGCCTACCTCGGCGTCCAGGACCGTGAGTTCGCCCTCGAGTCTGAGGGCTACACCGCGACCCGCCACCAGCGTGAGGTGGGCGCGGGCTACTTCGACGAGATCGCCAAGGTCGTCTCCGGCGGGGCGGCCTCGACGCTGGCCCTGCTCGGGTCGACCGAGGAGGAGCAGTTCGAGGGCCGTCAGGCAGCCGCAGGGTAGGACGCCGATGGACTTTGCTCCAAAACGTCCGTAAATGGGCACTTTTGGAGCAAAGTTGGTGTCCGATTCCGACCCGGAGGCCCGACAAAGCCACAAAGCAGGGGGCTCAGGCCCCCTGCTTTTCCCTTTGCTTATGAGTCAAATCTGGGGGCGTGCCCTAAGTTAGTCCGCCACCGCGCGCCGATGCGCGCCGAGACACTAACCTCGGCAGCCGCCCTTATCCTTCATGCTTTTCTTTGTACGCCTTCAGGCCCTCCAGGAGGGTGTTCCAGCCCAGGAGGGCGCACTTGATCCGTACGGGGTACTTCTGGACGCCCTGCAACGCCGCAAGGTCGCCCAGGCGCTCGTCGTCGGCCAGTGACTCCCCCTGCATCAGGCGCTTGAACAGGTGCGCCAGCTCCTCGGCGTTGTCCAGGTTCACGCCCTTGACCCGCTCGGTCATCATCGAGGTCGAGGCCTGGGAGATCGAGCAGCCCTTGCCCTCGAAGGCGACGCCGACCAGCTTGCCGTCCTCGATGTGGCCGTAGAGGTGGACCTCGTCGCCGCACAGGGGGTTGTCCCGGTGCAGGTCGAAGTCCGAAGGCTCCAGCTTTCCGCGGTTGCGAGGCGACCGGTAGTGGTCGAGGATCACTTCCTTGTAGAGTTCGTCGAGGCCGCTCATGACCTACCCCCCATCAGCCGCGTCACGTCACCCAGTGCCTCAACCAACCGATCTACCTCCTCTTCGACGTTGTACAGATAGAACGACGCTCTGGCCGAGGCCGCTATCCCAAGCTTACGCATCAGCGGCTTCGAGCAATGGTGGCCCGCCCGGATGGCGACCCCCCAGCTGTCGACGATCGTGCCCACGTCGTGCGCATGGATGTCACCGAGATTGAAGGACACCACGCCACCCTTGAGCTCCGGGTCGGTGGGGCCGTAGATCTGGATCTCCGGCACCTCCCGGAGACGCTCCAGGGCGTACCGCGTGAGCTCGATCTCGTGTTCCCGGATGGCCTTCATGCCGATGGCGTTGAGGTAGTCGATGGCAGTCCCCAGCGCGATGGCATCGGCGACCGGTGGCGTGCCCGCTTCGAACTTGTACGGGATCTCGTTCCACGTCGAGTGGTCGATCCAGACGTCGCTGATCATGTCGCCGCCGCCATGGAAGGGCTCCATGTCCTCGAGGAGCGCCTCCCGGCCCCAGAGGAAGCCGATGCCGGTCGGGGCGCACATCTTGTGGCCGGTGCCCACGTAGAAGTCGCAGCCGAGGGCACCCACGTCCACGGGGAGGTGCGGCGCCGCCTGTGCTCCGTCGCAGACGACGATCGCCCCGGCGTCGTGGGCCTTCTCGGCGATGTCGGCGATGGGGTTGATCGTGCCGAGGACGTTCGACACGTGGCCCACCGTCACGATGCGGGTCCGGTTGGAGAGCATCCTTTCGTAGGCGTCGAGGTCGAGCGTCGCCCCGTCCCGGACCGGGATCGCCCTGAGCGTCGCGCCGGTGTCCCGGCACGCGAGCTGCCAGGACACGATGTTCGAGTGGTGCTCCATCTCGGTGGTGATGATCTCGTCGCCCTCGGACAGGCGGTGCCTCGCCCAGGCGTAGGCGAGCAGGTTCAGGCCCTCGGTGGCGGACTTGGTGAAGATGATGCCCCGAGGGCTGGGGGCCCCGATGAACTCGGCGACCTTGGCCCGGGCGCCCTCGTAGAGCACGGTGGCGCGCTCCCCCAGGGTGTGCACCGAGCGGTGCACATTGGCGTTGTCCTCCTCGAAGAACCGCTTCAGTTCATCGATGACCTGGCGGGGCTTCTGCGAGGTGGCGGCGTTGTCCAGGTAGGACAGGGGCTTGCCGTTTACCTCCTGGTCCAGAATCGGAAAGTCCTTGCGAACCTCTCGTGCATCCATGGGCGTATCGTACTCCTGACCTTCCTGTTCGGTTGCGCCGGTACCCGGCTACGACGAATAACAATATGAGTCGGACGAGGCGTCGCCACCCTCGAGGCGGACCTGGTGCGGGCGCTCGCCCTCGAACGGTACGAAGAAGTCCGGGTCGGCGGCGATGCCGCCGTTGGGGTCGGCGTCGAGCTTCACGATCCAGCCCTTGATGCCCTCCGGGTAGAACTGCGCGTCCCAGGAGGCGTACAGCGAGTTCGTCACGTAGACGCGCCTGCCGTCCCGGCTGATCTCCACCATCTGCGGGCCGCCGTTGAGCGGACCGGCCGTCGGGTGGGCGCCCTTGTGCACGATGCCACCGAGGTGGACGGAGCCGGTGAGCTTGGGGTTGAACGGGTCCGACACGTCGTACTGGCGGAACTCGCCGGTGCCCCAACAGGAGACGTAGAGGAACTTGTCGTCGACGGACAGATCGATGTCGGTGATGAGCGGCGGCACGGCCCCGAAGGGCTGCAGGGCGGGGGGAAGCTGCTCCGCGGGGGCCGGCTCGGCAGGGATCTCGATGGTCTTCACGGCCTTCCACTCGCCGTCGTCGCCGCGGTACCAGGTCCACACCGATGCGGACAGGTCGGCGGTGGAGACGACGACGCCCACGAAGCCGTACGTCTTGTCCGGGTCGTGCGAGGGGCGCAGCTCGAGGACCATCTGCTGTTCGGGGCCGAGGTCGATGGTCTGGAGGTGCTTGGCGTTGGGCAGGTCCCAGACGTGGAGCTGGTGGCCGAACTGCCCGATGAGCGAGGGATCGAGGCCGCCCTCGACCATGTTCGGCGTGCCCCACTCGCTGCTGATCAATATGTCGTGGTTGAGGTGCCACCAGAAGTCGTAGGCGAGGGTCTGCGGCCCCCGCTCCTGCTCCCAGGCGCCCCGGATCTCGAAGGTGTCGGGGTCGAGGACGAAGATCCCGCCGGGCGCGTTGCCGTCGGCGGCACCGAGAGCGCTCATATAGATGCCATCCGGGCCGCAGTGCGAGGTGTGGGGCCGGCTGTAGCCGGTCTTGGCCGCCAGTTCGTCGGCCTCGATGGTCTTGACGATGGTGGGCTTGGTCGGGTCCGGCTTGGTGTCGATGATGTAGATGCGCGACGAGCGCAGGCCGGGGACGACGAGGTAGCGCCGTTCGGCGTCGTGGTGATGGTCGTGCCCGGCGTGGCCGTTGGACCCGATGTGGCAGAGGCAAGCGCTGCAGGCGTTCCAGCCGAAGTGGTGGAGCTCGTCGCCGGTATGGGTCATGTCGACGCGCCCCACGATCTTGCCGTAGGACGGCGATTGGGGGTCAGTGTCGAGTACCACGATGGCGTCAGGGCGGGCCTCCCCATCCTGTCCCGGCGTGTTGAGCGTAGCGACGTAGGCGAGGCGTTCGGGCGGTGCGGCGGCTGCCGTCTTCGCCGAACGGTAGAACGTGGGATCCGCCACTTTGACTCCTTTCCCCTATAACAACGTTGAAAATAGGGTACTCCAGAGCCAGATCCCTGGCAAGTTGGGGGAATAGCCCACCCGGCGGGGCGGTTGACAGGCCTTTGTAGTATTTTTACGATATCCACTGCTCTAATGATGTAAGGTCCCGCCGCGTCGTGGCGGGCGCTTCCGTCCCCCCGACTCCCGCGGTCCAGCGCGACGAGAGGAGCAGGCCGTTGAGCCACGCAACCATGGAAGGCCCGCCGCACCACCTCCGACACCGGATGCGCCTCGGGGCGATCGCCTGCGCTGCAGGTCTCCTGGCGGTCGCGTGCACGTCCTCCAGCACGACGTCGACCAACGCCGGCTCGTCGGGATCCTGCTCGTCATCGACCTCTTCGCCGGCGCCGGGGGGCACGCTGGGCGGCGACTGCGACACGAGGACGCCAACGCTCAAGTTGACCGGTGCCGGAGCCAACTCCATCCAGCCCTTCTACGAGCGCGCCTTCTACTACTACAACCAGGCCAACAAGGGCGTGTCCGTCGACTACTCGCCGGTGGGCAGCAGCGTCGGCATCACCGACGTCCAGCAGAACACCGTCCAGTTCGGCCAGTCCGAGGTCCCGATGCCGTCCCCGGCCACCGGCACAGCCGGGACCATTCTCCAGGTACCGGTGGACCTCGGTGGGGTGGCGCTCAGCTACAACATCCCGGGCCTCGACACCGGGCTGAAGCTCGACGGGCCGACGCTCGCCGGCATCTACACCGGCGCCGTCACGAATTGGGACGACCCGGCCATCGCGGGGCTCAACACCGGGGTGAAGCTTCCGCACCTCGCCATCGTGCCCGTGCACCGGGCCGACTCGTCCGGGCCGGGCTACGACCTGGACCAGTACCTCCTCGCCACGGGCGGCACCGCCTGGACGTCCAAGGCGGGCAGCAAGGCCGCCACTCGCTGGCCGATCGCCAGCATCGGAGTGGGCCAGCAGCTCAACACCGGCGTGGCCAGCTACATCCAGCAGACCCAGGGCGCCATCGGCTACGTGGAGTACGCCTTCGCGCAGAAGAGCAAGTTCAACAACGTGGCGCTGAAGAACGCCTCCGGCGCATTCGTGGCGCCGACGCTGGACTCCATCAAAGCCGCCGGCGCCCAGGCGACGAACCTGAGCGCGGCGAACTTCAACATCGTCAACGGCGGGGGGGCCGCCACCTACCCCCTCGCCAACTTCAGCTGGGCCCTCCTCTACCAGAAGCAGGCGTCCACGAACGTGGGGATCGTGCTCGGGAAGCTCTTCGACTGGGTCACGACCACCGGGCAGCAACAGGCAGCCCCGCTCGGGTACGCCCCGCTGCCCGACAACGCCGTCACGCTGGCGCACACGACCCTGCTCACCCTCCAGACCGCGAGTGGTCAGCCGCTCTTCTCGTGAAGGTCTTCGACCGGGGCGGGGAGCCGGTGGCCGCCCCGACGCTGCTGGAGGAGTCCCCGCCCGAGCACCGGGTCCCCGTCGCCGGGGTACGGGAAGCGGTCCAACGCCACCGCGCCCGGGGTGGGGGCCGTGCCTACACCCTCCTGCGCTGGCTGGGGGCGCTGGTGTTCGCCTCGGTGCTCCTCGGCCTTGTGGTCACGCTCGTGACCGGGTCGAGCGAGGCGTTCCGCCACTCCGGGCTCACGTTCCTGTGGTCGGGGACCTGGGACGACAGCCGGAAGGTCTACGGGGCAGGCATTTTCGTCGTCGGCACGCTGGTCACCACGCTGCTCGCGCTCCTGCTTGCCGTCCCCATCGGGGTCGGCAGCGCCGCCTACCTCTCCGAGATGGCGCCCCGCCGGCTGTCACAGCCGCTGTCGGTGCTGATCGACCTCATCGCCGCGGTGCCCAGCATCGTCGTGGGGCTGTGGGGGCTGCTCGTCCTCGTCCCGCTGTTCCAGCATCACGTCGAGCCCTGGCTGTCGAGGCTGCCGGTGCTGGGACGCCTGGTCTTCGCGGGTCCCCCGCTCGGCTCCAGCCTGCTGCTGGCGAGCGTCGTGCTGGCGGTGATGATCCTGCCGACCGTTGTCGCCCTCTCCCGCACCGCCCTCTCCGGCGTGGCCGTGTCCGAACGGGAGGCGGCCCGCGCGCTCGGGGCAACCCGCTGGCAGGTGACCAGGAAGGCGGTGATCCCCGGCGCCCGTTCGGGCATCGAGGCAGCGGTCACCCTCGCGATGGGCCGTGCGCTGGGCGAGACCATCGCCGTCGCCATGGTGATCGGCAACCGCTTTGCCCTGCCCCACAGCGTGTCGACCACCCTGCTGTCGCCCGGCGCCACCCTCGGCTCCGCCGTCATCAACACGTTCGGGGAGGCGGCCCCCGGGCTGCAGCGCAGCGCCGTGATCGCCGTCGTCGTCTACCTGTTCGCCATCAGCGTGGCGGTGAACGCGCTGGGCCAGATCCTGCTCCGCCGTCGCAGGCGACAGGCTGCCCGTTTGGTGACGGCGTGACGACACTTCGGACCACCGACACCGGCGACGTCGTGGTCGAGACTGTATACGGCGCCTTGAGGGGCGCCTCGGGGGAACTGCTGCCCGCGGACCCCCTGCCCGCGCACCTGGCCGCGGGGGCAACCGCACGGCGCGAGAAGATCCGGAACTCGGCCCGCCGGAGCCTTCCCCGCCGGCGTGCTGCCACCCGACTTTCCCACGCGCTGTGCGCTCTCGCCGTCGGCATCTGCCTGGTCCCGCTGGTGGCGCTCCTCGCCTACACGACCTCGCGGGGCATCCATGCCGTCACACTCGGCTTCTTCGCCCACGACCCCACCCCGCCCGGCATCCCGGGGGGCGGTATCCGCAATGCCATCGCCGGATCGGCGCTCACCGTGGGCCTGGCGGCGCTGATGGCCGTCCCGGTCGGCATCGCGGCGGCGCTGTTCCTCCTGGAACGCAAGGGGCGCCTCGCCGCCACGATCCGCTTCGGGGCCGACGTCCTCACGGGGGTGCCGTCCATCGCCATCGGCATCTTCGCCTACGCCGTGCTGGTGGAGCCCCTGCGCCATTTCTCCGCGCTCGCGGGCAGCTTCGCCCTGGCGGTGCTCATGCTGCCCATCGTGATCCGGGCGAGCGAGGCCGCCATGCTGGCGGTGCCCGTCGACCTGCGGGAGGCCGCCCTGGCCCTGGGCGCCCGGCGCTCGAGGGTGGCCAGATCCGTGGTTCTCCGGGGAGCGGTCGCGGGGCTCGTCACGGGGAGCCTGCTCGCCATCGCCAGGGCCGTCGGCGAGACGGCCCCCCTGCTCTTCACCTCCATCGGCAGCCAGCTGTTCAATCTGTCGCCGTTGCAGCCCACCGCCGCGATGCCGCTGGTGATCTACGCCGACGGGACCCAGGCGTTCCCCGAGGCGCAGCAGGTCGCCTGGGGGACCGCCTTCGTGCTGCTGGCCCTCGTGCTGCTCCTGAGCGTCGCAGCCCGTATGGTGTCGGGGCGGCTCGCGGGCAGATCCCGTTGACCGAGTTCAGGAGTGTGCGATGACGGACACCGTGACAAACGAACCCGAGGTGGAGCTGCCGGCTGCATGGCCAGCGGACAAGGCCGCCCCTTCAGGGCCGGCAACGAAGCCGAAGCTCCCGGACCCACTCCCGGATACGGGCAGCGCCGTCACCCTCGCCGGCGTGGGCGTTGCCTTCGGCGCCCACCAGGTCGTGCGCGACGTGACCTTCGACCTCGCCCGCAACCGCGTGACGGCGCTGGTCGGCCCGTCGGGCTGCGGCTAGACCACGCTGCTGCGGGCCATCACTCGCCTCCACGACGACGCCGGCGGATCCGTCACCGGCACCATCCGGATCGGCGAGCTCGACGTGTACGCCAGGGACACCCAGCCCGAGCTCGTCCGAAGCCGCGTCGGCATGGTCTTCCAGCGCCCCAACCCGTTCCCGAACCTGAGCATCTTCGAGAACGTCGTATCGGGCCTGCGCTTCAACGGTGTCCGCTCGAAGTCCATCCTCAGGGAGGCCGCCGAGTCGGCCCTCCACCATGCCGCCCTGTGGGAACTGGTGAAGGACCGGCTGCACTCCCCCGCCGGGGTGCTCTCGGGCGGCCAGCAGCAGCGCCTCTGCATCGCACGGGCACTCGCGGTCGAGCCGGAGGTGCTGCTGATGGACGAGCCGTGCTCCGCCCTCGACCCCATTGCGACCGCCAAGATCGAGGAGCTCATCACCCGTCTCGCCGCCGACGTCACGGTGTGCCTCGTCACGCACAACATGTTCCAGGCGCGGCGGGTGTCGCACTACACGGCCGTCTTTCTCCTCGGGGACGACCGGCGGACGGGCGAGCTGATCGAGTACGGTCAGACCGACCATGTCTTCGAGGTGCCGATGGACCTCCGCACGAAGGCCTACGTGACCGGCCAGATGGGTTGAGCCCGCCCAGGCGCCCCTCAAGGCGCCGAGTGAAAGCAATGGCGCCCCTCAAGGCGCCGGATAAAGACCGCTACGAGCGCGGAGTGGCGATCCTGCGGGAGGTTGCGGCGGCAGAGGATCCGCAGGTGCTGCAGGACCTGGCCGGCGTGGCGCCGGACCTCGGGCGCTACCTCGTCGAGTTCGCCTACGGCGACGTCTACGCCCGTCCGGGGCTGAGCCTGCGCCGGCGCGAGCTGGCTGCGGTCGCGGCCCTCGCTGCTCTCGGCAATGCCACCCCGCAACTGCGCTTCCACGCCCAGGGCGCCCGCAACGCCGGCGCCATGGAGCCGGAGATCAACGAAGCCCGGTCCGGCCAAACGACGGGTGCCCTCACCGCCCAGGACCGGGAGATCGTTGCGGTGGCACGGCTCACCGCCCTCGGCACACCCGGCCACCAGGAGCTGCTCCTGCGCATCCACGCCCTGCTCGACGCCGGAGGGAGCCCCGCCGACGTGGTCGAGACCATCCTGCTCATGGTGGTCTTCGCAGGGTTCCCGGCGGCGCTGAACGGCATGGCTGCCGCGGCGCAGGTTTTCGCCAAGCGAGGTCTCGGGAGCCGCGCTTCATAGTTTCCGTCAAAAAGGGCCGTGGGGACACTTTTTGACGGAAACTGCCCAGACTTACCAGGCGTTCCGGCCCGGAACGTCAGGCAGGCGCGAAGGAGCGCACACCGGCGAAGCGGGCGAAGTCTCGGTCAAAGGTACAGAGGCGAGCCCCGTATTCGACGGCGAGCGTTGCCAGATGTGCATCCGTGACGAGGTTGCCCGCTGTGCCCGACGCTCTGAGGAAGCCTCCGAGGACTGCGGCATGCCGAGCAGTGGGCTGCACGACTGTGGCAGCCCGAGCAGACAGCCAGGCTTCTACGACTTCGAGCGCCACGTCGACGTCGAGAGGCTTCGGGAACACGGCCGGGAGCGTGACCAGGCGCAGGAACGCGAGGAGCACGACCCAGGCGAAACCCACCGGCTCGTCGCCGCCGAGGGCCCCCTCGACCCATCCCTTGGCTGCCAGGTGGTGGGGCGAAGCCCCGTTGACGGCGTAGAGCAGCACATTGGCATCGACAATGACCATCGACAGGCGACTTACGTTCCCAACGACAGCTTGCGCACGATCTCCTCGCCCTCGACGGCCGCCGCCAGCTGCAGCGCCTTGTCGTAGGGGATATCCGGACGGAAGCCGAGGTCGAAGGTCCGCTGTCGGAATGGCTCTCTCCGCCGTGGAGACAGTCCGGCCCTGATCGCCTGGTTCACCGCATCCTTGAAGGTCAGGTGCTGCTCGGCCATAGCCGACTTGATCAGCGCCTCGACGTCGGGGTCCAGCGTCACGGTGGTACGCATGGGAGCATCATAGCATCGTCGGCCGGTGCACCTTGCTGTCTCGCCTGGAGCGCTGCGCGCAGACTCTCAGGAGAATGACGGCCTCCCGTCACGCGCCGTTCACGATTCGTTCAAGGGTCGTTGCTACGTTCGAGTCTCAAGGCGTACTTGAGCTCGGGGGTGGGAGGTTGCGCGCCTGTCCCATGAACCCCCGGTCCGGCTGCGCCGATCGGGGGGTGGCATCCGAGCCCACTCCTCTCCGTTCGTGGCCGGCATCGCGGCCCCTGACCGAAGGAGGAACCATGAGACACCGACTGCCCCGCTCGGCGCTTGTCGGCCTGAGCGTGATGTCGCTGACCGCAACGGCGGTGGCGGGCGCCACCGCCATTGCGAACGCCGAACCGGCTCACCACGTGCTCTTGATCAGCGTGGATGGCCTGCACGCCTCGGATGTGACCAAATGCATGGCGGCAAACCTGTGTCCCACCATTGCGAGCTTGATGGCCAACGGCACCTCGTACTCGAACGTGTCGACATCGACGCCTTCCGACTCATCGCCGGGCGTGGTGGCACTCACGACGGGCGCCACACCCAAGCTGAGCGGCGTCTACTACGACGACAGCTACGACCGGACGATGTTCACACCTCCGGCCCAGCTGCCGACCGGGACGGTCCAGGACTGCTCCGGGCCTCCCGGGGCCGAGATGCAGTATTTCGAGAACCTCGACATCAACGCCCCGAGCACCGCCAACGGCGGGATCGGGAGCCGGACCATCCTCAACGAGTCCATCGACCCGGCCCAGCTCCCGCGCGCGCTGGTCGGCGGCAAGTGTGTGCCCGTGGCCCCGAACGACTACCTCCGGTCGAACTCGATGTTCAGCGTCGCCCACCAGGCCGGTCTCCGCACGGCATGGGCGGACAAGCACCCCTCGGCCAACGTGATGGTGAGCGGGCACGGCACGGCCAACGCGGTCGACGACAAGTTCATGACCGAGATCAACGCCGACATCATCCCGCCCTCCCTGGTCGACACCCGCGGCAACACGGTCACCTTCCCGCTCCCCAACCCGACGGGAGACAACAACGGCCCCTTCATCACGGACAAGGTCGGCGACACCTCGGCCTATGACGAGATCAAGGTCGACGCGATCCTGAACCAGATCGACGGGCTCAACTCGGCAGGCACGAAGCAGGTGGGCACGCCCGCAATCTTCGGCATGAACTTCCAGTCGGTGAGTGTCGGGCAGAAGCTCGTCGACCCGCAGCTGTCGTGCGTGCGCAGCAACAACGCGCCGGGCTGCGACCCGAACTACTTCCCCGGCGGCTACGAGCCCACCACCCTTCAGTTCACGCCACAGCTCTCGGGCGCCGTGAGCTTCGTCGATGGAGCGCTCGGCAAGATGGTGGCGGAGCTGAAGGCCAGGAACAAGCTCAGCTCGACCGACATCATCGTCACGGCCAAGCACGGGCAGTCCCCGATCGACCCGTCGAAGCTGGCCAAGGTCGGTCACGCCGAGGCAAACGTGGTCACCAACGCCGGCGTCGCCATCGCCCAGACCACCGACGACGACATCTCCCTGATGTGGCTGAAGAACCAGTCGCAGGTGACGACGGCCGTCAACGCCCTGCTGGCGGACAAGGCGGGGGCCAACACCGCCAAGGTCCAGTACGTCCTGTCCGGCAAGGCCCTGGCCGATCGCTTCAACAGCCCGCTGGTCGACCCCAGGACACCGGACCTCATCGTCCAGCCTGTCCCCGGAACCATCTACACCGGCAGTGGCGCCAAGGTGGCCGAGCACGGCGGCTTCGCGACGGACGATACCCACGTCGCCCTGATCGTCGTCAACGGCGCTCGCCTCACCGGCGGGCACGGCAACGGCGGCGGCAACGTCGTCGACGAGAGGGTGGACACCGCCCAGGTCGCGCCGACGGTCCTCGCGGCCCTCGGACTGAACCCGTACAAGCTCGACGCCGTCCGCATCGAGCACACCCAGGTCCTGCCTGGCTTCGAAGGCTGACCAATCAGGAGAAAGCAAAACCCCCGCCGCGGTGCTCTGCGGCGGGGGTTTTGCGTTGGCCCTTGTCCACCTACTTGGCGGGCGCCTCGTCGGTCAGCGGGGCGGAGTCGGGAAGCCCGGCGTCGGCCCGGAACTGCTCGTAGCCCTTCGCCTCCAGCTCGAGCGCGAGCTCCTTGCCGCCCTCCCGCACGATGCGGCCGCCGAGAAGGACGTGGATGAACGTGGGCTCGATGTAGTTCAGGATCCGCTGGTAGTGGGTGATGATGAGGATGCCGCGCCTGTCGTTGTGGACCTTCATGACGCCGGCGGCGACCTCCCGCAGGGCGTCGATGTCGAGCCCGGTGTCGGTCTCGTCGAGGACCGCCAGCTCCGGGTCGAGCACCGCCATCTGCAGCACTTCGGACCGCTTGCGCTCGCCGCCGGAGAACCCCTGGTTGACGTAGCGGTTGATGAGCTCGCTGCCGACCCCGAGCATGTCCATCTTGGTCTGCAGGTACTTACGGAATTCCATTGCCCCCAAGGTTTTGTCGGGCCGGCTGGCGTTGTAGGCGGTCCGCAGGAAGTTGACGACCGACACGCCGGGGATCTCGAGGGGGTTCTGGAATGCCAGGAAGATGCCCTTGCGGGCCCGCTCCTCGGGTGCCAGGCCGCTCAGGTCCTCGCCCTTGTAGACGACGCGGCCCTGGGCGATCTCGTAGCCGGGCTTGCCCATGAGGACGTTGGCGAGCGTGGACTTTCCGGACCCGTTCGGGCCCATGATGGCGTGGATCTCGCCGGGCAGGATCTTGAGGTCAACCCCCCGCAGGATCTCCTTGCCCTCGACCGTCGCGTGGAGGTCCTCGACCACCAGGATCGGCTCAGCCATTACTCATCACCCCTTCAGGAAGAAGAAACGGGGACAGGCCCCCGGACGTAGACGTGTTCGCCCTCGACCTTGGTCTCGTACGCGGGCACGGGCTTGGTGGCCGGCAGTCCCCGTACGGCCCCGGTACGCATGGAGAACTTCGACCCGTGCTGGGGGCACTCCACCTCGTCGCCCTCCAGCCAGCCCTCGTGCAGCTCGACGTACTCGTGGCTGCAGATGTCGTAGATCGCCAGGAACTCGCCGTCGACGTTGCCGAGGCAGACCGGGTCCTTCCCCACCACAACCTTGATGACCTGCCCGGGCTTCACGTCGAAAACGTGGGCCACGAGCTGCCAGTCGTCGCTCCCCAATGAGCTCATGGGGCTCATGGCCTCAGCCCGCCAGCTTCCGTGCAATGGCGTCGTGGAGCACGTTGCGAACCGCCTCGACCCGCACGCGGTTGATGACGTCCTCGAAGAACCCCTCGACGATGAGGCGCTGCGCGTCGTCATGGGAGATGCCCCGGGACTCGAGGTAGAAGAGCTGCTCGTCGTCCACCTGGCCGACGGTCGACCCGTGGGTGCAGCGGACGTCGTTGTTCAGGATCTCGAGCTCGGGCTTGGAGTCGGCCTTCGCATGGTCCGACAGCACCAGGTTGCGGTTGGCCTGGTAGGCATCGGTCTTCTCGGCGTTGCGCTGCACCCGGATGAGGCCCGAGTACACGGTGTGCGAGTGGTCCTTCAACGCCCCCTTGTAGAGCAGGTCCGAGGTGCTGCGGGGGGCCGCGTGGTCCTGCAGCGTGCGCATGTCGAAGTGCTGGTCGGCCTCGGCGAAGTAGACGCCGAGCATCTGGACGTCGCCGTGCTCGCCGGCGATGGTCGTCTCGACCTGCGCCCGGGAGAAGCTGGCCCCGAGGGTCACGACCAGGCTCTGCAACGACGCATCCCTGCCGAGGAGAGCACGCTGCGTGCCGAAGTGCCAGACCCCCCGCCCGTACTCCTGGATGGCGACGAAGGTGACGCTGGAGCCCGCGCCGGCGACGATCTCGACGCCGGCATCGGACAGGCTCGGCTGGGTGAGGTTGTCGGAGCGGTACCGGTCGATGAAGACAACGGAGGACCCCTCCTCCACTACCACGAGGGTGTGCGGGAAGATCCCCACGCCACCCTGCGACAGGGTGCGGGTGGCCTCGACCGGGATGTCCACGTCCACGCCCCGGGGCACGTAGAGGAAGGTGCCGCCGGAGAAGAGGGCGGTGTGCAGCGCCGTGAAGATGTCCTGGCCCGGGTTGCCCTGGCTGAGCAGGTAACGCTGGACAAGCTCGGGACGGGTCTGGATGGCGTTGTAGAGCGGCAGGAGCACCACGCCGCGCTCCTCGAGCTTGGGGTCACGCTCGAGCGCCAGCCCAGCGTCGTGGGGGTTGGGCTCCAGCGGCGAGAAGGCGTCGAGATCAAAGCCGAGGCGCCGGAGATCGGTGTAGCGCCACGGCTCGTCCTTTTCCCTGGGCAGCTCCAGCTTCTCGAAGTAGCCCCAGGCCTCCAAGCGGCGCTCGGTGAGCCAGGAAGGCTCATCCAAGGCGCGGCTCAGATTCTCGACGTGCTCTTTGTCAAACCCCATGTCTCGTGCTCCTCGGTGGCCTCGGGCCTAGCCGACAGAGCCCTCCATCTGGAGCTGGATCAGCCGGTTGAGCTCGACCGCGTACTCCAGCGGCAGCTCCTTGGTGATCGGCTCGATGAAGCCCCGGACGATCAGGCTCATGGCCTCGGCCTCGTCGATGCCCCGGCTCCGCAGGTAAAAGAGCTGCTCGTCGCCGATGCGCGACACCGTGGCCTCGTGGCCGATGGAGGCCGTCTCCTCCTCGATCTCGATGTAGGGATAGGTGTCGGAGCGCGACGCCTCGTCAAGGATCAGGGCGTCGCAGCGGACGTTGGACTTCGCCTTCGTCGCGCCGTCCTCGACGCGCACGAGCCCGCGGTACCCGGCCCGGCCCCCGTCCTTCGAGATCGACTTGGAGATGATGGTCGACTGGGTGTTGGGGGCGGCGTGGACGACCTTGCCGCCGGCGTCCTGGTGCTGGCCGTTCCCGGCGTAGGCCACCGACAGGATCTCGCCCTTGGCGCCTTCGCCCATCAGCCACACGGCCGGGTACTTCATCGTGACCTTGGACCCGAGGTTGCCGTCGACCCACTCCATCGTGGCGTGGTCGTAGGCCACGGCCCGCTTGGTGACCAGGTTGTAGACGTTGTTCGACCAGTTCTGGATGGTGGTGTAGCGGCACCGCGCCCGTGGCTTGACGATGATCTCGACCACCGCAGAGTGCAGGGAGTCGCTGGAGTAGACCGGTGCCGAGCATCCCTCGACATAGTGCACCCACGAGTCCTCGTCGACGATGATCATCGTGCGCTCGAACTGGCCCATGTTCTCCTGGTTGATCCGGAAGTAGGCCTGGAGCGGGATCTCCACCGACACGCCCTTCGGCACGTAGATGAAGGAGCCACCCGACCACACCGCCGAGTTGAGGGCGGCGAACTTGTTGTCGTTGGCGGGGATGATCGTGCCGAAGTACTCCTTGACGATGTCCTCGTGCTCACGCAGCGCCGTGTCCATGTCGCAGAAGATGACGCCGAGGTCCTCCAGCTCCTTCTTCGTCGAGTGGTAGACGACCTCGCTCTCGTACTGGGCGCTGACGCCGCCCAGGTAACTCTTCTCCGCCTCCGGGATCCCGAGCTTGTCCCAGGTGTCCCGGATCTCGGCAGGCATGTCCTCCCAGTTCTTCACCAGGTTGGTCGGCTTGATGTAGTAGTAGATGTTGTCGAAGTCGATGCCCGTGAGATCGGCGCCCCACTTCGGCATCGGCCGAGCCAGGAAGTAGTTGAGCGCCTTGTGCCGGTACGCCCGCATCCAGTCCGGCTCGCCCTTGCGATCGGAAATCTGGTCGATGACGTCGTGGCTCAGGCCGCGCTGGGGCTTCTCGACGTAGTTGGTGGCGTCGCTCCATCCGTACTTGTAGCCCTCCTTCAGCTGACGAACTGCCTCGTTCTCAGCAAGGATCGGGTCTTGTGCTTGTGTAGCCATAGCGAAGAACCCTCCTCTGGGGCGACATTTACGGTCAATCGGGTCCGGCCGCCCTCAGCCTCCGGCTCAGTTTCGGGCCGGTCCCGACCAAGGTTAGGTTACCCTAACCTCATCCCAGTCTAGCAGGTTGGGTTTCCCCGATCTACCCCAACCCCGCCCAGCGGCCGTGGGGATGCGAGACCCATTTTGCCTGGTAGAAGGCCGGATTCCCTACTGCGGACCGGCGTCATACATGATATCATCCCTGTATGACAATGCTGAGCTTCCGGGTTGACGAGGCCGTAGCCACGGAATTGCAGGCATGGGCGGACCGGCTGGCCGTGGATCGCTCGGAGATCCTGCGCGACGCTGTCCGCCGTCACCTCCTCCGCCTGGCCAGCGAAGTCGAGTCTGAAATCTGGGAGCGGCTCCCGCTCGACCAGGGCGAGCTGTCGCTCGCGGCTATCGCCGATTGGGGGCCGGCCGAAGACTGGTCGGACTGGTCGGATGCTCAGAGGTGAGGTGTGGTTCGCCGCGACGCCCGGGGGCGACCGGCCCGTGCTGGTCCTCACCCGCGACCCGGTGGCGGAGCGAATCGCCAATGTGGTCGTCGCCGCCCTTACCCGAACCCGCCGTGGCCTGGTCTCAGAGTTGGAGCTTTCGGCCCAGGGGGACGGCGTTCCCACCGACTGCGTCGTGAACTTCGACAACATCCAGACGCTGCCCAGGACCGCGCTTCGGCGCCGGATCGCAGCGCTGTCGCCGGCCAGGATGGCGGGAGCCTGCCGAACCCTCGCCGCGGCAACCGGCTGCTGAGCCGGCGGCGGACACGTCCCGGCGAAGGCTCGGCTCATGTTCCGGAGGCGATCAGCGCAAGGAACGCCCCCGGCGTAGAGACGGAGGCGCCTGGTCCCATCCCCAGGAGATGGCCGTCGCCGGAGACGAGGACTGCGTGGGCCGACTCGGCCAAGGCAATCAGATAGTCGTCACCGGGGTCGGGCGACCGAAACGTCGGAGGGGCTGCCGGATCCTCCATCAACTCTGCCTGCCGCCTGAGTAGATCGATCAGCGCCAAGGCCTCCGCCGCGTTGATTCCCTTTCGGAGCTTTGGGTAGCCGAGCGCCCTCTCCACCTCCGCGAGCAGAAGGGGTGAGGCGACAAGTTCGTAGGCGCCCTCCACCCAAGCCCGCAACACCTTGGCGGGCGAGCCGGCTGGAGCGACCAGTGCGGAAATGATGACGTTCGGATCGAGGACTGCCTTCACGCGGACGTCAATAGCGGTCGTAGATTGTGCCAATCTTGCCGCGCGTCCACGCGTTCACGGGTCAGCGCTTGGCGCGCCGCGTTGCGTGTTGCGCTTCGACGGCCAACTCGATGGCCTGGCCCTCATCGAGGTCACCGCGCTTCCAGAGCTTGTCGAGGAGATCCAGACCAAGCTCCCGTCGGAGAGCGTCCTCAATCACTTCGCTGTCGCCCTTTCCGGTGCGGGCCGCCCGGATCTTGACGGCTCGAAGAACCGCTTCGTCGATGGTGAGGGTGGTCCGCGTTTTCGACATAACCGCATCATAGCATCATGATGCGAGATGAGGCCCCCTCAGGCCCCCAGGTCGATGGCCACGACACACGGCTCGTAGGCCATGGTCCGGATCGTGGCGGTGTGCACCTTGTTGCCGATCCGGGCGAGCAGCTCCTCGGGGTCCTCGTCGTCCAGGACATGCACCCGACCGGTGTAGGGCCGGCCGGCCAGCCACAGCCGCACCTTCGAGCCCGGCGCGGCCAGGGCGTTGCGCAGCCAGTCGGAGCGGCGCCCGTGCTCGGCCACCACCAGCAGCCGGTCTACGTCCTTGAGGCAGCCCATCGGCACGAGGCGGCGCCTGCCCGTCTTGCGACCGATGGTCTCCATCACCAGCGCCCCGTCCGCCGGGTAGGGCGGGAACGGCAGCCCGAGCCGCAGGGCCGCGACCGCGGCGTGGTTGAGGCTCCGCCCCGCCGCCCACTGCACGCCCCGCTGGATCTGCGGACGCAAGTCTTCGAACTTTGAGCGATCCATCACCTGGAGTCTCACCCGTGCTCGGCGGCTCGAACCTCCGCCACGAACTCCCGCACCAGCCGGACGTCCTTTCGCCCCGGCGACGCCTCGACCCCACCCGACACGTCCACGCCCCACGGATGCAGGATGCGCACGACATCGCCGACGGTCGACGGCGTCAGGCCCCCCGCCACGATGAGGTGTCCGTGGTGGGCGCCGGCCAGCCAGTCGACGGGGATCGGCGAACTGCGGGCGCCGGGATCGTTGGGATCCTTGGGATCGACCATGACGGCGTCGGCGGGGCTGGTCGCCGTGGCGGCCAGGGATCGAGCATCGAACATGCGGACGACCTTCGAGATGAAGAGGCCGGGGCGTGCCCGGCGGAGCGCCTCGATCATCTCGGGCGGCTCGGCCCCCTGGAGTTGCACGCCGCCGAGGCCGACCTCTCCGACGATGCGCAGCACCTGGTCGACGGTGGCATCCACAAAGACGCCGATGCTCGTCACGCTCGGGTGGAGGTGGCGGGCGATCTCCTTCGCCCGCGATGGCACGATCCGGCGGGGGCTGGGGGCGAAGACGAAGCCGACGGCGTTGGCTCCCGCGCGGACAGCGACCCGGGCGTCCCCCAGGCGCGTGATGCCGCAGATCTTGACGAACGTGGAGTGGTTCAGCGTGGTCGTAGCGCCTTGACTTCGACGGAGAACCTGCCCCCCGGGGCTGCCACCTCCGCGGTCTGCCCGACCTTCTTGCCGAGCAGGGCGCTACCGAGCGGCGACGACGTGGTGATGGTCCTGACGCCGGCCACCTTCTCCTCCGCCGTCGAAGCGAGCAGGTACTCCTCGACGTCGGCCTCGCCGGCCTCGAGGATGGTCACGATGATGCCGGGGCCCGCAAGGTCGGTGGTGGCCGGCGACGTCTGGACGATGGCGTTCTTGATCATGTGCTGGAGGTGGCGGATCCGCGCCTCCATCATTGCCTGCTCGTCCCGTGCGGCGTCGTAGTCGGCGTTCTCCCGGATATCGCCGAACTCGCGAGCTCGCTGCAGGCGTTCGCTCATTGCGGCCCGGCCATCGCTGGTGAGCTCCTTCAGCTCCTGCTCCCAGCGATCAAGCGTCTCGGAACTAACAACCATCGCATCCTGAGATTCGTTCATGCGCCTCATTTTTACACGACAACCGTCGCCTTCGGTACGCCCCTTCGAGACGCGCCGCGAGGGCACCGATGCAACGTGTGCGAGAGATCAGTTTCAATGTGTTGCTATCGCCCAGTCATCGTTGCCACGCTTCGCCACCCTCGCCGGCGCGCGGAACGCTCTGAGGTCGGGAGCGGCCTCCCCCATCGAGGTGCTGGCCGCCTGCCGCGACCGCATCGAGCAGTCGGAGGCGGCGGTGCGCGCGTGGAGGACCTGCGATCCGGATCTCGCCCGGCGCGGCGTGGAGGGGATGGAGGCCGCCGAGCGCACCGAGCTGCCCCTGTGGGGGATCCCCATCGGGATCAAGGACATGATCGACGTCGCTGGGATGACGACGACAGGGGGCTCCCGGGTACTCGCGGGCACGATTGCCGATGCCGACGCCCCGGTCGTCTCCCGGCTACGCGCTGCTGGCGCCGTGATCCTCGGCAAGACGGCGACGCACGAGTTCGCCTACGGCGCAGTCACTCCGGGCACGTCCAATCCCTGGGACCTTGGCCGGATCCCTGGCGGCTCCAGCGGCGGCTCGGCGGCGGCCCTTGCGGCCGGGCACTGCCTCGGTGCCCTGGGCACCGACACGGCCGGCTCGATCCGGATCCCTGCGGCCCTCTGTGGGGTCGCCGGCCTCAAGCCGCGGCAGCAGCAAGTTCGCACGGAGGGGGTGATCCCGCTGGCGCCGAGCTTCGATGTGGTGGGGCCGATGGCCAGGACCGTCGAGGACGTCGCCCTGCTGTGGGAGGTGCTGTCGGGTGCCCCGCTGGAGCTCGGCGGCGCCGGCGATCTGCGGGTGGTCTGCGCTCCGCTGGACGCCCTACCCGAGTTGGAGCCGGAGGTGGCGTCAGCCTACGCCGGCGCCGTCGATGCGTTCCGGGGGATGACCGCCAGCCTTCGCGACGCCGACGTGCCACCCTTCACCAGCTTCGATGCCCCCCGTTCCACCGTTCTCATGTGGGAGGCGCTGGAGGTGCACCGTTCCCGAGGCTGGTGGCCCGACCGGGCCGGCGACTACACGGAAGAGACCCGCGGTTACCTCCTGCACGCAGAGAAGAACCTCACCCCCGGAGCCGTCGAGGCGGCACGGGCCGAGTGCCGGAGGCTCGCCGCCCGGCTCGGTTCGGTCTTCGACGACGCCGACGTGTTGGTGACCCCGACGGTGCCGTGCATTGCGCCCACGCACGAGGAGGCGGCGCAGCGCTCGGAGGGAAGCCCACGCCGGCCCATCGTGATGAAGCTGACGCGGATCCCCGGGCCGGTCAACGTGGCGGGCCTGGCCGCCCTCTCGGTGCCCTGCGGGCTGGGGGCGGGAGGCTTGCCGATCGGACTGCAGCTCATCGCCCGCGACGAGGAGACGGTGCTCCGGCTGGGCTGCGCTTACGAGGGGGTCGCAGGCTGGGCGGAGCCAGGGGCCACGTTCACTGGATGAGCCTGCCGTCGAGCTCCCCCGTCGCCCATTCGGGGGAGAGCCGGCATAGCGCGGCCGTGCGCCCACCCTCGTCCGTTCGGACCAAATCGTCCCGCGAGGGCTGCGAACCGTAACCCTGCAACCCGGCAGTGCCGATGCCCCAGTGACAGGGCATGTTTCCCGCGCGAAAGGACCACCACCTCCATGAGCCATCACCTCGCAGCCTTGATGAAGCACAAGCTGGTGGCCCTTGTCATCGCCGCCTCCACCGGGGGTGGAGCGGTGGCCTTTGTGGCAGCCGGCAGCGCCGCTCCCCCTCCGCCGCTCTCGATTGCTGGCGCTTCGGCCGCCGTAGCGATCCCGAGCGCCACCCCGGCCCTGCCATCGCCCGCGGCGGGCTCTGCCTCGGCGCTTCCACCCAGCACCAAGCTTTCCGCCATCAAGTCGACCATCGCTCCGTCGCCAAAGGTGACGCCCAAGGCCCCAGTCGTCCCCGCAGCCGTTGCGGTCGTTGCCAAATCGGTCTCCTCACTGAGGCAGGCGGCCGTCGCCGTCACGTGTCGCGCCAAGGAGCAGTTGAACGACGCCAAGATCAACTGGCTGCTCGGCGAGATCGCCAAGACGGCCAGCAAACACCCCGAACTGTCCTCGGGCGTCGGGACACTCAAGACCCAGCTTGAGGCCCTCCTGGGCCGAAACATGTGCGGTTCGGAGGTCCAGGCCGTGATAGCGAACCTCTGCCTGGATCCCGCCGTGGTCAAGCTACTCAACCAGATGGTCGGACAGCTCCCGTTCTTCATCCGCCCCGTGGTTGGCGACCCCTGCAAAGCCAACCTCGTCAGCGTAATGAACCAGGTGGGCCCCCTGGTCCCCGGCCTCGGCTGAGGCCTCGGGGGAGCGGGCGCTCTCCCTGGGAGTAGGAAGATTGGTATGCTGTCGGTATGCCAAAGGTCGAGAAAGTAACGATCAGCGTGCCGACGGAACTGATGGCCCACATCGAGGGACTGCGGCAGGAGGCGGGCGCCAACCGCTCGGAGGTGGTGACGGACCTCCTCTGGCGTGGGTGGCGCCAGCTCGAGAACGAGCGTCGAGAGGAGCGCTACCGGGCCGCTTATCAGGCACAGCCCGAAACGATCGGGGAGTTGGAGTGGGCAGACATGGCAGCGGCTGAGCTCCTCGCCGGGGATACGGGCGAGCCCGACTCCATCCCTGAGCGCAAGCGGCGTGCGGCGAGCTGAGATCTGGTGGGCCGAGCAGCCCCCCGGTCAACGTCACCCCGTTCTTCTCCTGTCCTGGGACGCTCATGGGGATTGGCGAGATCGCGTGACGGTCGCTGAAGTGACCACCAACATGCGTGGTTTGGACGCCGAGGTGACGCTCGGGCCTGCCGACGGAATGGCGCGGCCGTGCGTGGTGAATCTGGACAGCCTGGCCACCATCCGCCGGAGCATGCTGAGTTCCCTCATCACCACCCTCGGATCGGCACGCATGCACGAGGTGGAACGAGCCATGCACCTTGCCCTCGGCGTGCCCCTCCCCTGCCGGATAACGTGACAGTCCTGCTGGTCGATCCTTACCGGCCGGCGGTCGACAACACGATCCGGCGTTCGCCGAGGTAGGCAAGGAAGCAGTCCGAATGCATGGTGAGGGTTGGCCACCGCCCGGGCGCAGTCTCCTCACCAAACGGATCCCGGTAGACCTTGAGCGTTCCAGCGGTGCGCCCACAGCGATGACAGCGCTGTTCGACCCTCTTCGTCATTCGCTCTCCGTTGCCGGCACCCGGGATCCAACCTGGTACCTCTTCTCTTCGGCCCATGACCGCCCGAACAACATAGTCACAATGGATAGTCTTCCCTGGCCCAAATGGGGGCTAAAAGTCCGGCGGGCAGTCTGAGGACCATCCCAATCTGGTGCACGCGCATCCGAGCAGGAGAGCGGCGCCCGTCGATACCTGGAGAGGCACCGTCCGCAACGCCCAGGTGAGGAGCAACAGTGTCCCCCCACGCGCCGACGCCGAATCGCCGTGCCAGCGCGCCGCTTACCCGGTGGGCACGGGCGAACGCGGGCTATCTCCTGGGCGGGATCCTCGTGCTGCTGGTCGCCTTCGCAACCTTTTCCCTGCTCGGGCTGATCACCGACACGCGGGCCCACGCCCAGGCCGACCTCGCCGCGTCGCAAGTGGAAAACGACCTCGGCTGGCTCATCGGACTCTGCCTCCAGGCCCAGCAGTCGGGTTGGACGCCGGCGATCACGAGCCAGGTGGCCCAGCGGGGAGAGGGCGTCCACGAGAACCTGCGGAGGCTCGTGGCCCTGAAGATGGACACCGACGAAGTCGCCTCGTTGACAGCTGAAGCCGACAAGCTCCTGGCAAGCCTCAACCGCACGATCACGCCCGCTCCCCAGGGCGGTGCCGGCACGGCTGGTCCCCAGGCTCTCCCGCTCGACCCCGCCCAGGTGACTCGTCTGTCCGACCAACTCGTGCAGGACCTCCAAGCCTCGGCCGCCGCTACGTCGGCGCCGCAACGGTTGGCCCTCTCGATCACGCTCCCTGCCATTGCCCTTCTGCTTGGCGTGGTCCTGTGGTGGGAGAGTCGGCGAAGACGAAACGCCGTTCAGTCGCGGACGGAAGCGGCGAGCCACGCTCGCTTCGAGGCCTTGGTGGAGCAAGGTTCGGACCTCGTCGTGCTAGCCGACCGCAAGGGCGTCGTCTCCTACGTGAGTTCCTCGCTGACCCATGTGCTCGGCATCGAGCCCGCAAGCTGGCTCGGCCGGCAGGGACTGGACCTGATCCTGGCCGAGGACCAGCCGGCGGTCGCCGAGGCGTTCCAGCGCGTGGCACTCGTGGGCAAGAGCGACCCGATGGACGTTCGATTCCTGCATGCCGACGGAACGTGGCGCCTCCTGGAACTTGCCGCGACCGACCTGTCCTCCCATCCCCAGGTCGGTTGCGTCGTCTGGCATGGGCGGGACGTGACGGAGCGTCGCCGCCTCGAGGATGAGCTTGCCCACCAGGCGTTCCGGGACTCCCTGACCGGCCTGGCGAATCGGGCGCTCTTCCAGGACCGGTTGACCCAGGCCCTCGCCCGCGTCGCCCGCAGCCACGAACCGATCGGTGTGCTCATGCTGGACCTTGACGGGTTCAAGGCGATCAACGACACCATGGGCCACGACGCGGGGGACGAAGTGCTCGTCGAGGTCGCGGCGCGTCTTGGCACCTGCGTCAGGCCGGGGGACACCGTCGCCCGGCGCGGCGGCGATGAGTTCACCGTGCTCCTGGAGAACATGGATGACCCTTCGGTCATCGAACTGGTCGCGGCGCGGGTGGCCGAGCATGTGCGGAAGCCGTTCAGCCTGCACGGACACGAACTGCACGTCTCGACCAGCATCGGCATGGCGCTCTCCAGCGACGAATCCCAGTCCGCGCAGAAGCTGCTTCGCAATGCCGACCTCGCCATGTACGTGGCGAAGTCCAGGGGTCCGGACCACCGCGTCCGCTTCGAGCCCTCGATGCATGCCGACGCCGAAGACGCCCTGGTGCTCTCACTCGACCTGAGCCGGGCGCTGGCACGTGGCGAGCTCTTCATCCACTACCAGCCGACGATGTCGCTGGTCACCGGCGAGCTGGAGGGAGCCGAGGCGCTGCTGCGTTGGAACCATCCCGACCGCGGCGTGGTGCCGCCCCTCGCGTTCATCCCGCTTGCCGAGCACAGCGGTGAGATCGTGGCCATCGGGCGCTGGGTGCTCGAGCAGGCGTGCTGGCAGGCCGCCCGCTGGAGGCAGGCGTTTCCGGGCAGGACCTTCAGCATGAACGTCAACGTCTCCGGTCGTCAGCTCATGGAGCCCAACATCGTCAGCGACACCGCCGCCATCCTCGACCGGACGGGGCTGGCGCCAGATTCGCTCACCTTGGAGATCACCGAGACCATTTTCGTGACCGGCGCCGAGGCGGTCATCGGCCGCCTCGAGGATCTCAAGGCCCTGGGCATCAAACTGGCCATCGACGACTTCGGTACCGGGTACTCCTCGCTCGCCTACCTCGGCCGGTTCCCCTTCGACATCATGAAGATCGACAAGGGGTTCGTGGACGCCGCCTCGACCGGGGCGGCCGGAGGCGAGGCACTCATCAAGGCCATCGTCGACCTCGGAGCCGGACTGCACCTCAAGACGGTGGCCGAAGGCATCGAACACTCTGCCCAGGCATCCCACATGAAGGAGCTGGGCTGCGACGCCGCCCAGGGCTACTTCTACGCCCGCCCGATGCCGGCGGGCGAGTTCACCCAGCTGCTCACCATCACCGACCGGGCGACGTTGGTCCTGAGCCCCTTTTCTGCCGTTCAGAAGAGCGAGGGATCCGCCCGCCGCGCTCGCATCGTCGATCCTCAGCGTGCGACGTAAGGCCGCCGCCGGGCCTCAGGCAGCCGGACCGATAGTCCCCCGAGCGAGGAACGCCTCGACCTCGTGGCGGGCCTGCTCGATGAGGTCGCCCAGATGGGAGAAGTCCCGGAGACCCGGGTGGACCGACAGGCCGGGCAGCTCCACCACCCGGACAGTGGGATGCGCTGCCTGCGCCTGCGCGGCGGTCAGGCTCTCCCGGCGCCAGAACCGGTTGCCCAGGGACCGGTACACCCCGTCGCGGCGCCGGTCGTCGTCGACCGTGGCGCCCTTTCCTCGTGCGGCGGCAGACCGCAGCGACAATACGTAGATCGTCCGTGCGCCCGCCTCGAGGGCAGGCAGCAGCGGCACGTATTCGGACAGAGCCCCGTCGACGTAGACGTTCCCGTCGATACGGTAGGGCGGGAAGACCAGCGGGAGGGCGCTGCTCGCCAGCAGCGCATCCAGCACCGGCCCGGCGGCGAAGACCTCCTCGGCGCGGCGCTCGAAGGCCGTGGCCACGATCCGCAGGGGGATGCCCGCCGTCTCGACCGTCCGATCGAGCCTCTCCACGGCGAGGCGCAGGGGCACCGCCACCTGGCCGGCCCGCCGGTCGAGACCCGCCGCCATGGATCGCAGCGAGTGGGGGCCATCGGCCCGTCGTTCGCATCTGGTCGCCACGATGCGTAGCGGCGTCGTCGCCTCCTCGATCAGCCGGAACGGGATCTCCCGCTCCAACATCCGCCGCAGGGGTGCCGGGGAGAACAGCCCGCCCGCCAGGATTGCCCGGGTGACCTGAGCGGCATGCAGCGGGAAGATCTCCTCCACGCTCAGGCGCCGCCAGACGTCCGAGAGCGCACGGGCACGCTCGGGGCTGGGCCCGGCGGCCATGAAGGCGGCGTTGACAGCGCCGATCGAGGTTCCCACGAGGAGGTCGGGAACGATACCGGCCCCGAGCAGCGCCTCGAGCATCCCGGCCTGCGCGGCACCGAGGTTGGCCCCGCCCGAAAGGACGAATGCCACCGGACCAACCGAGCCCGTCTCCGCCGTCCTGCACCCCCGACTTCTGTGTGCTGCACCTTCCATTGTCGGCAGGGCGAACGGGCAACTTGATGCAACGATTCTCTTTCTGTTTGACCGCGTATGGCGTGGTTAAACAGAATCTCGATTTCTAGACAACCCCCGGCGGCCTTCGGGCGCGGATGATGGCCGAGCTTGCTCGAGGATGGACACGGTGTGTCTCCTGTATCTCAACGTCGCCAAACCCGGCCCCTTCGAGCAATTCCCGGTAGTGCTCACGGGTGAGCGCCCCTGCAATACAGCCCGTCCAGGCTTCCATGTCCCGGCGGGTCGCCTCGTCGAGGTCTGGATCGGCGACGACATCGGTCACGGCGAGCCGGCCCCCCGGCCGGAGCACCCGGGCCGCCTCGGCGAGGGCCATGACCTTGTCGGTCGAGAGGTTGATGACGCAGTTCGAAATGACCACGTCGACGCACGCCGTCGGCAGGGGGATGTCCTCGATCTCACCCTTCAGGAACTCGACATTGGCCAGACCGGCCTCCTCGGCGTTACGCCGGGCGAGCGCAAGCATCTCGTCGGTCATGTCGAGCCCGTAGACCTTGCCGGCGGAGCCCACCCGGCGGGCCGAGAGGATGACATCGATCCCGCCGCCGGAGCCAAGATCGAGCACGACCTCGCCTTCCCGAAGGGCGGCGACGGCCAGCGGGTTGCCGCATCCGAGCGAGGCCTGGACGGCAGCATCGGGTAGGAACCCAAGCTCCCGATCGCTGTAGTCGCCCGGCCCGAAGCAGGCGTTGCCACCGACGCCGCAGGCGCAGGACGACCCGCCGCAACAGTCATCCTCCGACTCTTCGGCCGCGATGATGGCGAGTTCGGCGTACTTCGTCCGGACCGCCTCCTTGGTTGCCTCGATCTCCAGCATCACGTCCCCCTCAATCGCCGAGCACCTTGATGATAAGGCGCTTGCGGCGCCCACCGTCGAACTCACAGTAGAACACCTGCTGCCAGGGACCGAGGTCGAGGCGGCCGTCGGTGACCGGGACGATCACCTGGTGGTGGACGAGCAGGTTCTTCAAGTGCGCGTCCCCGTTGTCCTCCCCACCGGCGTGGTGGCGGTAATCACCCGGATCCGGCAGCAGCCCCTTTGCCACCTCGTTGACCGGCGGCTGCCAGCTCGGGGGAGCCACCTTGTCGAGCCACTCCAGCACGTCCCGGTGCAGGCCCGGCTCGTCGTCGTTCACCCAGACCCCGGCGGTGATGTGCATGGCGGAGACGAGGGCCATGCCCTCGAGGATCCCCGCCTCGTCGACGGCCCGCTGGACGTCCCCGGTGATCCTCACCATCTCCCGGCGCCGGGCCGTCTCGAATGTCTTGTACACCGTGTGCGACTTCACCAACGTCTCCTTCCCCGCTTCAGCGACAACCGACATCGTGATGACAGCCGGGATTATCGTAGGTGAGGGAAATTTGGTGCGGACATGGTGGACGGAGGGAGATGGCGCGTTACCGGGCTGGATACTGGGCGGCGGTGGCGGGGCTGGTGACCCTCGCCGGCTGCACCCACCACCGCAGCGCAGGCGCCCCGGCATCGTCACCCACCACCACCGCCACCGCAGCGGTGACGGCCACCGCAGGGGTAACGCCCACCGCCGCCGCCCCCGTCGCTACGCCCACGCAGACCGGGGGCGTCACTCCGAAGCCAGGCTCGTCCACCGCCCGCCCGGGTCCCAGCACCCCGACGACGATTCCCACCTCCCCGTCGGTGTCCGCCGCACCCCCGGCCGGGGTGGCGGTGGTCATCACGCAGGCGGACACCGGCAAGACGTTCACGCTCACCTCCGGCTCTGCCGCCGAATTACGGCTGGGGGGCAACCTCCGGTGGAGCCCGCCGCAGGCCACGCCCGCCATCGTCTCCCTCACACAGGAGGCCATCCCAACGGACGCCGGCTACCACGCCTGGAAGGTCACCACCACCGGCCACGGCGTTGCGGTGATCGAGTCGACCGGCGCGCCCATCTGCGAGCCGGGCCACGTGTGCGCGCAGTACGTGATCCTGTTCCGGGCGATCGTCGTCGTGCCCTGACGTTCGCGCTCAACAAGGAGTCAATCCGTACCCAGGTAGGACTTCCGCACCTGGTCATTGCCGAGCAGGGCGGCCGCCTCGTCCTCCAGGACGACGGTCCCCGACTCCAGCACGTAGCCGCGCTGGGCCGTCTGGAGGGCCACCTGGGCGTTCTGCTCGACCAGAAGGATCGGCGTTCCCTGGGCGTTGATCTCCCGCACGACCTCGAAGATCCGGTCCACCATCATCGGCGCCAGGCCCATGGACGGCTCGTCCAGCAGCAACAGTTTCGGGCGGGCCATGAGCGCCCGGCCGATGGCCAGCATCTGCTGCTCGCCGCCGGACAGGGTGCCGCCCTGCTGGCGGAGGCGCTGGCGAAGCACCGGGAAGAGAGCGAACACCCGCTCGAAGTCCGACCCGATCCCGTCCGGGTCCCGCCGGGCGTAGGCCCCCATCTCCAGGTTGTCCCTCACCGTCATCCGGGGGAAGATACGGCGGCCCTCGGGGGCCTGGCAGATCCCCCGTCGCACTACCTCGTGCGACGGCAGGCGGTCGGTGCGCTCCCCCTCGAAGACGATCTCCCCGGCGGCGGGGCGCAGGACCGAGGAGATGGTTTTGAGCGTCGTCGTCTTCCCGGCGCCGTTGCCCCCGATGAGCGTGACGATCTCGGCCTGCCCGACCGTCATCGAGATCCCCTTCACGGCCTCGATGGCTCCGTAGCGCACCCGGAGGCCCCGAACCTCGAGGATCGGTGTCATCTACTGGCCCGGCTCGTCGACGGCCCCGTGGCCGAGGTAGGCCTCGATGACCTTCGGGTCCCGCTGGACCTCCTGCGGCGGCCCGGCAGCGATCCGCTGGCCGAAGTCGAGGACCGTGATGACCTCGCAGAGGCCCATCACGAACTTCATGTCGTGCTCGATCAGCAGGATGGTCACCCCCGACTCCCGTACCCCACGGATCAGGCCCGTCAGGGCCGCCTTCTCGGCCGGGTTCATCCCCGCCGTGGGCTCGTCGAGCAGGAGGAGCTTCGGGTGGGTCCCGAGGGCACGGGCGATCTCCACGCGGCGCTGGTCACCGTAGGAGAGGTTGCCCGCCACCTGGTTGGCCAGGGCCCCGATGCCCATGGCACCCAGCAGGCGCATCGCCGCCCGGCCTGCGTCGCTCTCCTCCCGCCGGGAACGCCGGGTCCTGAGCACCGCCTCCAGCACGCCCGCCCGGTTGCCGGCGTCGACCCCCACCATGACGTTCTCGAGGGCGGTCATCGCCTTGAAGAGCCGGATGTTCTGGAACGTCCGGGCTATCCCTGCCCGCGTGACCTGGTACGGCTTCCGCCCGACGATTGACTCGCCCTCGAGCAGGATCTCCCCGGAGGTCGGGACGAGCATCCCGGTCACGAGGTTGAAGAACGTGGTCTTGCCGGCGCCGTTGGGGCCGATGAGGCCGTGGATCTGGCCGCTTTCCAGCGTGAGGTCGACGCTGTCGAGCGCGCGCAGTCCACCGAATTGCTTGGTGAGCTTGCGGGCCTCGAGCAGGGGCACGCCTGGAGCCACAGCAGGGACATCAGAGGATGGCATCGGCTGACTCCAGCTCCATGGCGCGCCGGCGGCTGGGGATGAGGCCCTGCGGGCGGAAGATCATGACGATGACCAGCACCGCCCCGAAGACCAGGAAGCGGTACTGCTGGAAGCTCGGGACGGCGCTGCGGATGACCTCCGGCACGACCACGATGACGGCAGCCCCGACGATCGCGCCCCAGACGTTTCCCATGCCGCCCAGCACGACCATCGACAGGATGAAGATCGACGTCAGCAGGGTGAAACCGTCCGGGCTGACGAAGTTGACGCGGCTCGCGTTGACCACCCCCGCCACCCCCGCCGTCGACGCACCGATGGCGAAGGCCCACAGCTTCATCCTCACGGTCGGCACCCCCATGGCTGCGGCGGCAAGCTCGTCCTCGCGGATGGCCACCCAGGCCCGCCCGATGCGGGAGCGGTTGAGCCGCGTGACCACGCCGATCATCAGGGCACACAGCACCAGGAGGAGGTAGTAGTACGGCCGCGGGTCGAGCCCGAAGCTGTAGTGCAGGCCGAACAGGTGCAACTCGGGATGGGGGATGGACGTGATCCCCCGCGGCCCCACCGTGATGGAGTCGAAGTTGCGAGCCGCGATGCGCACGATCTCGCCGAAACCGAGGGTGACGATGGCCAGGTAGTCGCCCCGCAGGCGAAGCGTGGGGGCCCCCAGCACGACCCCTGCCACCATCGCGGCCACGAGGCCCACCAGCAGGAGCAGCCACATCCAGTCGTGCCACACGGGGACAGGCGGCAGATGCGTACCGGCGCCGAAATACAGAGCCTTCGAGAAGGTGCCGGCGGTGACGATGGCGAACGCATAGTTGCCGATGGCGTAGAACGCCACGTAGCCGAGGTCCAGCAGCCCCGCGAAGCCAACGACCACGTTGAGACCGAGGGCCAGCAGGGCGTACTGCAGCATGTCGACGAGGACCGACTGCGAGTACGGGGACAGCCGCAGCGGGACCAGGACGAGCACGAGGAGGGCGGCGACCACCACGATGGTCGCCCAGCCCCGGTGCTCGCGGATCCACGCCCCCACCGACGCCGCGCGGCCGGAGATGTTCAACCGCGCACCGCCTCGCCGAGGAGACCCGACGGCCGGAACATGAGGACGGCGACCAGCACCAGGAACGCGATGACGTCCTGCCAGTCGCTGCGGATACAGGTGACGCCGAGGTTTTCCAGGAGGCCGAGCAGCAGGCCGCCGAGCAGCGCACCCCGGATGTTCCCGATCCCGCCCAGCACCGCCGCGGTGAACGCCTTGATCCCGGGGATGAAGCCGATGTCGAAGCGGGCCTGCCCGAAGTAGATGCCGTACAGGGACCCCGCCGCCCCGGCCATGAGCCCGCCCACAAGGAACGTCACCACGACGATGCGCTTGATGTTCACGCCCATCATCCCGGCGGTCTCCGGATCCTCCGCCACCGCGCGGATCCCCCGGCCGGTGTGGCTGGCCATGACGAAGCGGTCGAGAGCCAGGTACATGGCGATCATCGTGGCCACGATCAGCAACTGCTGATTGGACACGCTGTAGCCGAGGACGGTGAAGGCGGTGCGGCGGACCATGACGTTGGGGTAGGGCCGTGGCGCCGGACCGCCGATGGGGGTGAGCACGAACAACAGGTTCTGCAGGAACAGCGAGGCCCCGATGGCCGAGATCAGGTAGGACAGCCTCGGCGCTCCCCGGTTCCGCAGCGGGCGGTAGGCGATCCGTTCGAGCCCGAGCGCGGTCAGGGCCGAGGCGCCCATGGCGGCGAGCATCGCGGTGCCGACGACGCCGGCGAGCACGATGCCCCCCTCGGGACCGCTCGCCATGGCCTTGAGGGCGTAGAGGCCGGCGAACGTCCCCACCATGAACACCTCGGAGTGGGCGAAGTTGATCAGCTGCAGGACCCCGTACACCATGGTGTAGCCGAGGGCGATCATGGCGTAAATCGACCCCAGGGTCAGCCCGTCGAAGACGTGGGGCCAGAACCCGGTCCGGAGGCAGTCAGGCAGTGCTCGTCCTCCTACCTCTCGGACCGGGGCAGCTTCTTGGTCAGGTGCGTCAGGCCGGTTAGGCCTTGGCGAGCAGGTCGTTCACCTTGCCCTGCAACACGAACTTGCCTCCGACCACCTTGTAGAGGTAGATGACCACGGCGCTGTCGACCAGCTCTCCGTTGGGCTGGAAGGCGTACGTCTTCGTGGTGCCGACGAAGCCCGTCGTGGCAGCAATGTCCGTCCCCAGGGTCTTGCGGTAGGTCGTGATGTCCGACCCTGGCTTGCCCGCCTTGCGGATGGCGTTGATGATCAGGTTGGTCGAGTCGTAGCCCTCGCCCGAGTAGATGATCGGGTCGGAGTTGGTGAACGCCTTGTAGTCAGAGACGAACGTGGTGTCGACCGGATCGGTGATGGTGCCCACGTCGGCGCAGGGGCAGAGGAAATAGGCCCCCTCGCCGTTGGCGCCGGCGTTGGTGAGGAACGTGGTGTCCTTGCTCCCGTCGGCACCGAGGTAGGTCCCGGTGAAGCCCTTGGCCCGGGCCTGGGTGATGATCTTCGCCGCCTCGGGCGAGTAGCCGCCCCAGAAGAAGACGTTGGCCTTGCTGGTGACGATCTTGTTGGCGAGGTCGCTGTAGTCGTCCTTGCCGGGGTCAACGGAGTTGGTGCCGACGAGTGCGCCTGGGTACTTCGTGTTGACCCCGTTCGCCACGATGGTGGCGAGACCCTTGCCATAGGCGGAGTTGTCGTCGGCGACATAGATCTTGGCGCCCTTGAGGATCTTCTCCGCCACATCCGGTGCCGGACCGCCCTGCGAGTTGTCGTTGCCGACAGCCCGGAACCACTCCTTCCAACCGGCCTGGGCGAGGGCCGGGTTGGTCGCCGATGGGGTGATCTGGGGGATACTCGCCTGCTGGATGGTCGGGTTGGCGGCAAGGGACTCGCCGGAGAACGCCGGCCCGACGACCCCGAGGATGCTCGAGTCCCCGGCCAGCTTGCTCGCCAGTGGCACCGCGGATGCTGCAGCTCCCAGGGTGTCCTGGGGGTCGAGGCTGAGGGTCACAGGCAGGTCACCCTTGTCGTTGGCCTGCTTGATGGCCAGGTTTGCTCCCTTCTCGGAGCCGATGACAAGCTGCGCGTTGGGGCCGGTCAGCGCCCCCATGAACCCGATCTTGTAGGCCGGTTTCGAGTTGGCGCCGGTCGACGTCGATTTGCCGCAGGCCGCGGCAACAATGCTCAGGGTGGCCAGCATGGCAACGACGACGAACCGCCACTTCCTCATCTCCCGCTCCCTTTCTCTCTCTTCTCTCGCTTCTCTCGCTTCTCTCACGTCCGTTCAGCTCCCTCTGCTCTCTCTGCAGCCTGTCCGGCGCCGACGCTACATCATCTGCTCCTGAGACCGGTCAACGAGCCTTCGTCAAGGACGGGAGGACCTCCACGGGCAGGTTGCCCCCGGCGTACAACGCCCGCAACGCTTTCTTGTCGAACTTCCCGACGCTCGTCTTCGGGATGACCTCGATGAGGGCCCAGCGCTCCGGCAGCCACCATCTCGCCACCCGGCTCGACAGGAAGGAGCACAGTTCCTCGGGGCGGGCCGTCGTGTCGTCCCGCAGTACGACGCAGGCAAGGGGCCGCTCGCCCCAGCGTTCGTCCACGACGCCGACCACCGCCGCCTCCCGCACCGCCGGATGACCCATGAGTGCGTTCTCGAGCTCGACCGAGGAGATCCACTCCCCACCGGTCTTGATGACGTCCTTGGCCCGGTCGGTGATCTGGACGAACCCCAGGGGGTCGATCGTCCCGACGTCACCGGTGCGCAGCCAGCCGTCGTGGAACTTCTCGCCGGCCTCGACGGCGTGGTACGAGCCCGTGACCCACGGCCCCCGTGCCTCGATCTCGCCGACGGCGATGCCGTCCCAGGGCAGCAGATTGCCGGCGTCGTCGCAGAGGCGGAACTCGACGCCATGGAGGGGACGGCCGGTCTTGGCGCGCCAGGTCATCTCATCGCCGGCCGCGGTGCCGGGCGGGGGGAACGACACGGCCGCGACGGGGCTGGTCTCGGTCATGCCCCAGGCCTGGACGATCCGCACGCCGTGCCGGCGCTCGAAGCGATCCATAAGGGCGGGGGGCACCGCCGAACCCCCGGAGATGATCATCCGAAGCGAGGACAGGTCGACGCTATGGCTCTCCGAGTAGCGGAGCAGGTCGCTCCATACGGTCGGCACGGCTCCCGCGAAGGTCGGCCTCGTGAGGGCAGCGAGCCGGCTGAGTCCCTCCGGCTGCGCGTACGGACCGGGGAACACGAGGTCGGCTCCAACCAGCCAGGCGGCGTACGGAAGGCCCCAGCCCATGGCATGGAACATGGGGTTCACGAGCATGATCCGGTCCGCGCAGCTGAGCCCGAATGCCGCGCCGGAGCACTCCGACAGGGCATGCAGGAACACCGAGCGGTGGCTGTACACGACCCCTTTGGGGTCGCCGGTGGTCCCCGTCGTGTAGCACATCGCCGCCGCCGAGCTCTCCTCGAGCTCCGGCCAGTCCTCGCCGTCCTCCTCGGCCGCCAGCAGCTCCTCGTAGCGGAGCGCTCCCGGCAGCAGCGAGAGATCGCCCTTCCCCATTTCCCCCACGACGACATACCGCTCCACGTTCGTGAGGTCCCCCGCGAGGTTGGCGAGCAGCGGGATCAGCGTTGCGTCCACGATCACCACCTTGTCGCCGCCATGGTTGATGACGTAGGTGAGCTGGTCCGTGAACAGCCGGATGTTGAGGGTGTGCAGGACCGCCCCCATGCACGGGACCGCGTAGTAGGCCTCGAGGTGTTCCTGGTGGTTCCAACCGAAGGTCCCGACGCAGTCGACGGCACGCACCCCGAGGCGACGGAGCGCCGCGGCGAGGCGCCCCGCCCTGGCGGCGACGTCGGCGAAGCTTGCCGAGCGGATGCCTTCGCCGGTGAGGGTCGAGACCCGGGAGTCGGCGTAGACGGTGCTGCCATGGCGGAGAATGTGCGCAATCGTCAGCGGGAATTGCTGCATCGTGGCCTGCACCGAACCGCCCTTCCCCAAGCGCCCCCCGGGCTTGTGTTCGAGATCGTAAGCCCGCGGGTGCCCCGAGCGATAGGTGTGGATGCGGGCCTCACCGGCTTGAAAGCGTCGAGCTAGACGAACGCCTAGATCGCTTGGATAAGAGTGTCTGATCTGGCCGCAACCGCCGCCGCGATGCGAGCCAGCAACCCCAGGTGGCGCAGCTCGGAAGGGCGGAATCGAGGCCCTCGCTCGCGGCCGAGGAGTACTGCGGCCGAAGGCCGGTCGAGGAGGGCGGCGGCCACCTCCAGGCCATCGGTGTGGTGCGGAACCGGCTGGCTGGCCACCTCCCTGCCGCCCTGGAAGGACTCGAGCAGGCTGAAGTCGAGCCACGAGTCGGGGAGCCGGGCGGCACTGGGCGCGCCGAGGCTGGCCGCCAGGACCTCCGGACGGCCACCGGGCCCTCCGGACACGTCCACGACCAGGGCCCACGTGGCCCCGAAGGTGTCGGGGAGGTTCTCGACGAGCCGGACCAGGGCCGCCGAGCCGCTGTCCTCCAGGAGCGCTGCCAGCTCGAGAGGTTCCAGCACGTGACGGAACGCCTCCAGCGGGCGGACATACTCGACGAGGAAGCCCGGGACGTCGGCCGCTGCCCGGCGGAGGGCCTCCTGCATCCCGCGGGGGGCCTCGACCCGGACATCGTCGATGGCCATCCCGTCCCCACGATCGACCACGTCAAGGGTCAGGATGTTGACGTCCCCTTTGCCGAATGCCCGTGCGACCCGTCCCAGCATGCCGGGGAGGTCGGGCAGGGAGATGCGCAGGCTGAAGACCATGGGAGGAGCGGCCTCGGGGGCATCTTCCTCGAGCGGTTTTGTCATGCCAACCCGGGGTCGATCTGACTGGCTGGCTCGTCGGTCATGCAGAGATGGTGCATGCGGGCGCACACGGTGACCGCGTGCGGAAGCGGACCGTCCGTCGAAGGCCGGACGAAGCGGTCCAGGACGTAGGCGGGGAGGCCGCACTCGGGGCAGTCCACCCAGTCGAGCCCGCTGCCACTGTCTTCGAACTCCAAATCCGACCTCCTCGATGCTGCGGCGTCGGGGACTGTATGACAGGGATCCGGAACTGCCATGCCAGCCTGGGTCAAGGGACAGCGGAGGAACTGGCCCGGCGCCGCCGGGCGTCTACCGGCGGGCCTGCGCTCGCCACGGCGGCGCTGGCATCGTCCACGGGTTCTCGGAGCTCGACGAACCCGGCGGCTCTTCATCTTCTCTGGCATGGTACGGCCTCGACGTTACGCGGGGGTAACACCTCGCCCCACTTCCACCGGGTACGCAGGAATGATGAGCCGGTCGCACGAGACCTACGAGAACATACCGTCAGGACCAGAGGAGACTACTGAAAGGTGCTCGTCCCCATCTTCGACCTCGACGGGACGCTGCTCGACTCCGACGCGGCCCTCACCGGTGCATTCGTGGCGCTGGGCATCCCTGCGGAGTCCATCACCTTCGGCCACGTCGTGGCCGACGAGTGCGCCCGCCTGGGCGTCAGCCTCGAGGCGTTCCTCGAGGCCTACGACCACGGGGCCACGCTACCCTTCCCGGGCGTGGAGGAGATGCTCGCCGCCCTGAGCCGCTGGGGCCTGTGTTCGAACAAGCACTCGTCCTCGGGCCGCACCGAGCTGGCCCGGCTCGGTTGGAAACCCGCCGCGGCGCTGTTCTCGGAGGACTTCGGGGGCCCCAAGCGCCTCGACCTGGTGCTGGCGACCCTCGGCCTCGACGCGGCGGAGGCCATGTTCGTCGGCGACACCGACCACGACCGGGCCTGTGCAACCGACGCTGGCGTGGCCTTTGCGCTCGCGGGATGGAACCCACGGGCGACGCCGCGGGGGAACGACACGGTCCTGGCGCACCCGGCCGACCTCCTCCCCCTCCTGGCCGGGGCAACATCTTCACAGCCGATCGACAAGCTGCAACCAGGCCGGACCCAGCCTGGCGTCAGACGCTGGCCACCACGATGACCCGTGCCCCCCGGCACCGACAGCCCAGGCGGTGGCCGCTACCCGCTGCGGTAGCTGGCGCTCTGACCGTCCTCGTGGTGGTGCTGTCGATCCTGGCACTGCCCGGCCTGGATGGCCGCCCGTCATCCCGGCTCGCTCTGGGGAAGGGGCCTGGCAATGCGGGCGCCGCCCCGGCCCGCAAGCCGCCCACCACCCCCACATCCACCGCAAGCCCATCGCCGGTAGTCACCACCGGCTTCACCGAGACAACCCAGACGGTGACCATCGCGGGCCTGGCTCGCACCTACGTGACCTTCCTGCCGGCTCACCCGGTGGCGGCCCGGATCCCGGCCCTCGTCGTGCTGCACGGTCTTGGCGTGACGCCCGACCAGGAGGCGGGCCGCGACGGGCTGATCCCCCTCGCCTTCGGCGGGGATGCCGAGCTCATCTACCCGGCCGGTTTCCAGCAGAGCTGGGACGGCGGGTCCTGCTGCGGGCCGGCCCAGACCGCCGGCATCGACGACGTGAGTTTCGTCGCCACGCTCCTCCACCAGACCCAGGCCGACCCGGCGCTTTCCGGCTCCTACCTGGTTGGCTACAGCAACGGCGGCAAGGTCGCCTTCCGGGTCGCCTGCGCCGATCCGTCGCTCCTGACGGCGCTCATCTCGATCCACGCGGTGCCGGGTACGGCCTGCCAGGTGGGTGCCCCGGTGAGCCTGCTCATGGTGGCGGCCACGAAGGACCCCAGGGTCACCTACGACTCGACGACGCCCGCCCACGTCGTCGGCGGGTTCAAGGAGGCGACGGTCACCGCCCAGGTCACTGCCTGGAGGTCGCTGGACGTCTGCGACGGGACTCCCGTGCGCCAGACGTCCGGCGAGCTCACCGCACAGACCTGGCGGTGCTCGGCCGCCACCAGGGTCGAACTGGCCACCTACGCCGGCGGGGACCACACCTGGCCCGTCGGCGGCAACGGCACCCCGTCGGCCGCCGAGGTCATCTGGGCCTTCGTGACATCGGGACCCTAGGCCGAGCCCTTCTCGGCGCGCTAGGGAGCCGGGGAGCCGGTCGCCTGCGCCCACGTGTACGTGTAGCCGGGCACGGGTTTGCTGGTGATGGCGAGCGATGCCGCCATCGAGGGGCCACCCTTGTCGTCGCCGGTGTCGGAGGTGGGGTTGAGGGCCGCCCCCATGACAAGGGTGCCCACCGTCCCGAAGTCATCGAGAATCCCGTGGCGGTGCCCCCAGCACCCGGGCCCCCCTCCCTTCGGGCAGTCCAGGTTGCCGCTGCCGACCCCGTCGTCGTACATCCAGCCGTACACGGCATCGAGGCCATTGCTCGACCCGCCGGCCCACTCCGTGTCGACCACGTCGTAGTCCTTCCCGGGATCGGGAGGGTCGTTGGCGATGTCGGCTCCCCGCTGGGCGTTCGCGTTCAGGGCGGCGGTCAGCCCGGCGAACGGCGGCAGGCCGCGGTCGACGCGCTCGAGGTTGACGGCGACGAACAGCTGCTTCGGCACGGTCAACGAGGCGAAGCCGGTGGGCAACACCATCGCCTTCACTCCCTCGGCGGCACGGGCGTTGTCGACCGCCTCCAGCGCCGACTGGATGCAGGCTGCCGAACTGTCCAGACCGGAAGGGGCGCACGCCTCGGTGAAGTCCGGATTGGCCGGGACGGTCTGCGGCGGGTCCGCGATGTGGGTGGCCGAGGCGTTCGTGGGCAGAGCGCCACGGGGGCGCAGCGTCCCTGCCGCGAGGTCGGCCTGGGCCTGCGTCCAGGCGTAGGCAAGGGGGCCGGGCGTCGCGGCCACGGCAACGACCGCCGCCAGCGACGTGCCTCCGTCGGTCGGGTCGGTGTCGCCGGTAGGGCTGAACGACGCCCCCATGACCACCGTGCCGGCGGAGCCGAAGTCGTCGAGGACGGCGTGGCGGTCTGCCCACGCCGACCCCTTTTCATACATCCACTGGTACACGGCGTCGAGCGCGTTGGCAACGGCACCGATCCACTCGGTGTCGGCGTTGCTGTAGCCGGATCCCGGGTCCGCCGGGAGCCTGCCCGTCGACGCTCCCCGCTCCGCCAGGGCTGAGAGGCCATCGCTCAGCCCGGTGATCGGCGGGAGGCGGCGGTCGACCCGTTCCCGGTTGAGGGCCACGAACAGCTGCTGGGGCACGGACAGCTTGCCGAAATTCGAGGGGAGCACCATCGGCCCGACATGCTCCTTCGCCCGGGCGTTGTCGATCGACTGGAGCACCACCTGTGCGCACTCGACGGAGGCGTCGGCCCCGGACGGCGAACAGGACTGCGTGTAGTCGGGCTTCGCCGGGACGGATGCGGGGGGATCGGCGATGTGGGACGCCGAAGAGCTGGGGTGCGAGCACGAACCCGCCAGGAGGGAGAGCGCCGCGCCGAACGCCAGCATCCGTCGGATCCTCACCCGATCAGGGTAGACGCGGGGCCCGACGGGGACCCCGGCTACGACCTGGTGAAGTTCAGCAGGAACTCGAGCGTGCCGTGGTCGTCGGTCGTGACGGTGCCGGCGAAGCTCGGATTGCCAATGTTGTAGTCGGCGAAGACGACGGGGACCGAGCCGCTGGCGGCGACGGTGGATCCGGTCTTCTTGATGCTGACCGTGAACGTGATGGACTTGGTGACGCCGTGCAGGGTCAGGTCGCCGGTGGCCTGTTTCGTCACGGTGACGCCGTCGGCGGGCTCGGAGCCGAGCGCGATCGGCTGGGTCAGCTTGAAGGTGGCGGTCGGGTAGGTGGCCGTGTTCATGATCCGGCCCTGGAACTGGCGGTCACGCTGGGCCTTGTCGCTGGCAACCGTGGTCAGGGCGGCGGTAAAGGAACCCGCCGTCGCCGTGTGCCCCGCAACCGTCAGCGAGCCGGTGACCGAGCCGGTCCGCCCGGTTGCCGTGTTGGACTGACCGAAGAGAGTCTCGTTCACCCGGTAGCCGACGGTGGAGCCGGAGGTGACCTTCCACGTCCCGTCGATGGAGCTGGACGACGTCGAGCCGGCGGAGGCGCTGGCAGACGCGGATGCCGTGGACGATATGGAGGTGTTGACGCTGAGCGGCGCCGGTGCCTTGCCTTCGATGAAGTGGATGTAGACGTACGGGCCACCCACCACCCCCACCACCAGCAGCAGGAAAGCGGCGATGACGAGCTTTGCCCAGACAGGTACTCCTCGGTTCATCGAACTGCTCCTTTCGTTGCGGGGGCTAGATTGTGCCAAAAAGCTCGTTATCCGAACTTTTTGGCAGAAAGTTCGAGCCTGCTACCCGGCGTCGGGGGGCGGTGCCGCCAGCGGGATCGCGACGGTGAACGTCGTTCCCTTTCCCTCCCTCGTCTTCACCGATGCCTGGCCCCCGTGGGCCTCGGCGATCGACGCCACGATGGCCAGCCCGAGTCCGGCCCCGCCGACCGCCCGGGAGCGTGCCTTGTCCACCCGGTAGAAGCGGTCGAACACCTTGGCGGCCTGCTCGCCGGTCATGCCCGGCCCCGTGTCGGCCACCTCGAGCAGCCCGACGCCGTCCTCCTGATGCGCCCGCACCGTCACCGACGTTCCCGCCGGCGTGTGGCGACGGACGTTCGAAACGAGGTTGGCCGCCACCTGGCGCAGGCGGGCCTCGTCGCCGACGACGATGACCGGGTGGGCGGCATCGAGGTCGACCTGGCGCGTGGGGTCGACGGCCCGCAGGTCGACTGCAGCGTCGTGGGCGATGCTGCGCAGGTCGACCGGGTCGCGGGCCAGCGGCCGCCCGGCGTCGAAGCTCGCCAGCGTGAGGAGCTCGTCGACGAGGAGGCCCATCCGGGTGGCCTCGCTCTCGATGCGCTGCAGGGCCTTCGCGAGGTCCTCCGGCCGGTTCTGGAGGCCGCGGTGGAACAGCTCGGCGTACCCGCGGATGGAGGTGAGCGGGGTGGAGAGCTCGTGGGAGGCGTCGGCCACGAACGTCCTGAGACGCGCCTCCGTGGCGTCACGCCGCGTGAAGGCATCCTGGATCTGGGCGAGCATGGCGTTGAGGGCCCGGGCGACGCGGCCTGTCTCGCTGCCGCTCCGGCCGGGCGGCACCCGGCGGTCCATGTCCCCGGCCGCGATTGCGTCCGCCGTGACGGCGATCTCCTCCAGGGGGCGCGTCGCCTGCCGCGCCAGCGCCAGCCCCAGCCCCCCGGTGAGGACCAGCACGCCGAGCCCGACCGCGACCTCGACGACGAGGAGATGCTCCAGCGTGTCCCGGATGGGCTTCAGGGACGCGGTGACGACGATGGCCCCAGCGTTCATCGGGAGCACCGCCACACGCTCAGATTTGCCGCCCCCCTCGGGGGCGACGGTGAGGCGGCGCACCTGCCTGTCCCCGGGGTGCGCGGTCATCGCCGCCACGACCGGGCCGGTTTGCGGCGCCAGGCCGCCCGGATCCCTCGTTGCCCCGACCGGCTCGAACACACTGCCGTCCGGGTGCACGAACTCGACGAAGAGCTCGGGGCCGGCGGCATTCCGCGCGCTGGTCTCATCCGAAGAGCCACCCGGGCCGCCGGGACCCGGCCCCCCGTCGGGGGCTCCCCCGCCGGGGATCCTGAGCCGCGCGGCGTCGGTCGCGACCAGGGCCCTGGCGGCGTCGGAGAGTTGGCTGTCGAGGCGGGTGAGGAGGAAACGGTTGACGGAAAGGTACGTCACGGTGCCGAAGACGAGCAGGCCGACGACCACCAGCGCCGCAAGCCCGGTCACCAGACGCAGGCGCAGCGACACGGCTACTTGCGGGGCAGGCGCAACGTGTAACCGACGCCCCGCACCGTGTGGATCAGGGGAGGCTGCACGGCATCGATCTTCTTGCGCAGGTAGTACACGTAGGTCTCCACGACCGAGGCGTCACCATTGAAGTCGTACTGCCAGACGTTGTCCAGGATCTGCTGCTTGGAGAGCACCCGTCCGTTGTTGGTGAGCAGGAAGTGCAGCAGGTTGAACTCGGTGGGCGTGAGATCGATGCGCTCGCCGTTGCGCCACACCTCGTGGGCGTCCTCGTCAAGCTCCAGGTCGGCGAAGTTGAGCCGGTGGGGCGCGTCGGCGGCCCGGCCGAGGCGCCGCAGCACGATGCGGACCCGGGCGAGCAGCTCCTCGAAGCTGAAGGGCTTCGTGAGATAGTCGTCCGCGCCGATCGTGAGGCCGGTCAGCCGGTCCTCCAGGCCCTTGCGGGCGGTGAGGAAGATCACGGGGGCCCGGACGCCGTCGGCCTGCAGCCGGCGGCAGACGTCGAACCCGTCGAGGTCCGGCATCATCACATCGAGCACGATGAGGTCGGGCCGGAACTTGGGCACGGCGGCGAGCGCAGCGCGCCCCCCGTCGCCCACCTCGACCTCGAAGCCCTCGTAGCGAAGACCCATCGCGAGGAGCTCGCGGATGTTCTCCTCGTCGTCCACCACCAGGATGCGGCTTGGTCGTTCCATGCCCAAAGTTTCAGCCACATTCCTCAGGATTACCTCAGAGCCTGCTGTGAGGGATCCCGGAGTTCCTTCTCAGAGCCCTGTGAGATGCCAGGCCGATCGTGGAGGCCAGGAAGGAACCCACCGAAACCGAAGAAAGGAGCCGGCGATGCCGACCCCGCCGAAGCCACAGGACCAAAGGAACGTCCGGCGCCGCCACCCGGCCAGCCGGACCCGGGCCGCCGCAGCCCTCCTGTCGATCGGAGAATTCCTCGCCGCCGCCTTTGGAATGGCGTCCGCCAGCGGCAGCGCTCCCACGTCCTCGGGCTCGACGACGTCGGCGGCAAAAGCGACCACCTCCACGGCCGCGACCACCTCCACGGCCGCGGCCACCTCCACGGCCGGGGCGCCGTCGCCTGCTGCGGCGACCCCCGCCACGACCTCGACCAGCACCAAGGATGTCACCACCACCCACAGCAGCTGAAGAAACCGGATGTTCCCGGAACTTTCAGCCCGCTCTGAGCCAGTTCTGAGAAATGGCGCCCACACTGGGACACGTGATGTCCACCAATCCCTCCTCGCAACGCCGCCACGCCGCCGCCCAGGCACGCGTGGCGACGGCGCTGCTTTCGGTCGGGGGCTTCCTCGGGATCATCGGAGCCCTCGCGGCGAGCCGGACGGCCGCCTCGACCTCGACGACCAGCACCACCCAACCCGACGCGACACCGGCGCCGTCGCCACCAGCGGACGTCGCCCCTGCGCCCGCGTACGTGCCCGCAGCCCCGGCACCGGCGCAAACCACAGCGCCGTCCACGTCCAACAACCAGTCTGCCTACGGCGGGCTCCCCGCCCGGAGCTTCAACCAGCAGCCCGTCACCCGGTCCCATGCAAGCCACTGACCGGCTTGCGTTCCGCGTGATGGGCAGCGACGCGACCGTGATCGCCGTCGGCGGCCCCCCCGGGCTGACGGAGCGGGCCAGGGAGCGCCTCGACGAGCTGGAGCGCCTCTGGAGCCGGTTCCGTCCGGACAGCGAGGTCAGCTTGCTCAACACAGCCGGCGGGCGAGCCATGGAGGTGTCCGGCGAGACCATCCGTCTCGTGAGCACCGCCGTGGGAGCCTGGTTCGTGACCGGAGGGGCGTACGACCCCACCGTACTGGGCGACGTCCTCCGGGCGGGCTACACGGTGAGCTTCGAATCCCTGCCGGCCCTGCTCACCGGCCCCCTCGCCAACAGCCAGCTTCGGATTGGAGCCGGGGGCATCCGGATCAATCCCGTCGATCGCACAATTGAGCTGCCACCCGGAGTGGGCTTCGACCCGGGCGGGATCGGCAAGGGCCTCGCCGCCGACATGGTCGCCGGGGAGCTCATCGCCGCAGGGGCGGAGGGCGCCTGTGTCAACGTCGGCGGCGACCTCCGCGTCTGCGGCACGCCGCCGGACAGCGTCCCCGGATCCGGCTGGGCCGTCGGCGTCGACAGCCCCGTCAGCGAAGAATCGGTGGCCGTCCTGGGCCTCGCCGACGGAGGGGTCGCGACGTCCAGCCGGCTCCGCCGGCGCTGGACGGCGGCCGGGGGGAAGCCCTCCCACCATCTCATCGACCCCCGCACCGGCATGCCTGCCGACGCCGGACTCGCCGCCGTCACGGTCGTGGCGGCCCATGCCTGGCAGGCGGAGATGCTGTCGAAGGCTGTCTTCGTGAGCGGCGCAACGGCGGGAGCGGCGCTGCTCGACGACTTCGGCGCCGCGGGTCTGTTCGTCACCGACGACGGCTCCGTACTCCAGACCACGAACCTCACGGCCTTCCTCGGGGACATCCCCGCCGTGAGCGAGGCGGCGATGTGAACAGTCAGATCTGGTGGTACACGGCCCGCTCCGGGGGCATCCTCGCCTCGCTGCTGCTGGCCGCCTCGGTGCTGTGGGGCCTCGCCATCACGACGAGGGCGGCGAACCGGATCACCCGGCCCGCCTGGCTGCTGGACCTCCACCGGTTCCTGGGCGCCGCGGCGCTCGTCTTCACCGGGATCCACGTCGTGGCGATCCTGCTCGACACCTACGTGCACTTCGGCCTCGCGGAGGTCCTGGTGCCGCTCACCGGCACCTGGCACCCCGTGGCGGTCGCCTGGGGCATCGTCGGCTTCTACCTGCTCGTCGCCATCGAGGTGACGTCGCTGGTGCGCTCCCGCCTCCCTCAGCGCTGGTGGCGCAGCGTCCACTTCGCCAGCTTCCCGCTCTTCGTCGTCACAGCGATCCACGGCCTGTCCGCCGGCACCGACCGCCATTCCCCCCTGATGGTGTGGGGCACCATCGCCATATCGGTCGTGGTCGCCGCCCTCACCACCGTGCGGGTGATCTCGGCGATGCCGCCACGGCCCCAGGCGGCCGTGCCCGTGCCCCACCGTTTCTGAGGGGCCTCTGAGCAGAACCACAGCGGACTCTCACGAGCGGGGTCGACCATGACACCGACACCGCACGCCGGTGGTCCCGACAAAGGCCCGACTAAGAATCGAAGGAGCCCCACGTGACCCCCACGACTGAGATGGCCACCGACCGCCCGCCGGCACATCCGGCGCACGGAATCCCAGCCCCTCGGCTGCTCGCCCACCTGCCGGCACCGGGAGCGGAGCGGGGGGCGTGGCAGAGCCTGGCCGAGCACCGCACCCGCTACGCAGCACCCCCGGTCCCCCGGGCAAGGCCTTGGACCGAGCTCATCGACGTCGTCGACCGCGCCGGCCTCAGGGGCCGCGGCGGGGCGGGGTTCCCGACCGCCGTGAAGATGCGGACGGTGGCCAAGGGCCGGGGCAGGGCGGTCGTGCTCGCCAACGGGACCGAGGGCGAGCCCGCCAGCTACAAGGACAAGCTCCTGCTCACCCACCAGCCGCACCTGGTCCTCGACGGCGCCCTCCTCGCCGCCGCAGCGGTGGGGGCCGACCGGGTGGTGATCGGCGTCGAGGAGACGGCCCCCGAGGCGCTGGGGGCACTGCGCCGTGCCCTGGCCGAGCGGGCGTCGTCGGAGCCTGCGGGGATCCCCGTCGAGGTGGTGGCCACCCCCGCCGGCTACGTGAGCGGCGAGGAGAGCGCCCTGGTGAGCTTCGTCAACGGCGGCCCGGCCCTGCCGACGACGGCGCCCCGGCCCTTCGAGAGGGGGGTGGGGAGGCGGCCGACGCTGGTCCAGAACGTCGAGACGCTGGCGCACCTGGCCCAGATCGCCCGCAACGGCGCCGGGTGGTTCCGCCAGTCGGGGAGCCCCGAGG
>JAOPZY010000038.1 GCA_025963875.1 Actinomycetota bacterium | reverse complement strand
AGGGCTCGGTGCTCATCACCTGGTCCACCAGCCGGTCGAAGGGCTCGATGCCGGTGGTGGCCTCGGTGCGCCCGAAGACCTTGGCCCGGCCAACGTCCCAGGCGGCGAGGTACTGCAGGGCTCCGCCCCGGTCGTACTCATGCTCGATGAGCATCGCCCGGGACTGGGCGGCAGGCAGGGACGGATGGCAGCGGCACCGGGCCTGAATAGACGTCTTCTCGTCGGCCGACACCACAAACTCGTTGTCGCCCAAGGCTTTGCCCTCGAATTGGCGGGCATACAGGTCCAGCACCACGCCCGCCTTGGCCTCGAAGTGGGGATCCCGGGGGAAGATCCAGGAGCGGAAGGTCCAGGGTCGGATGGCGTCGTGGTCCAGCCAGCGCCAGATGGTGGACCCCGAGATCGACGCCACGATGCCCTGGCGGATCACCTCCTTCTGGATGTCGGGCACGAACAGCCGGGACAGCGGGAGCTCAAGGGTCCTCGGCAGCTCGCAGGCCACCGCCTTGACCGCCATCACCACCAGTGGGGGAAAAAACCCTCGGCCTACCTTGCCGGGGGGCCTCCTTCAGTCCCTCCAGGCGTTGCTCGAAGAAGCGCTTGCGCCACTTGCTCACGATCTGGCGGGGCAGGTCCACCCTGGCGGCAATCTCCTCATTCGAGAGGCCTTGGGCGGCATACAGCACCACCTTCGCCCGCACTACGTCCCGATACGGTGACGAATACCGAGCAGCGACGCCAGACAGCGCCTGCCGCTCATCTTCCGACAGGTCGATCCGAAAGGGGCTCTTCCCAGGCATGTCTCCTCCTTGGTCAAGGAGATCATGCCTGGGTCGGGTACGCAAACCTCGGATCTATGCGTCATCGTATTTATGCCGGTGCCCACTAAGCTTAAGGAACTACAACGATCACCGGCGCGTCGTGGCGGGAGACGAGTCGGCGACTGAGCGAGCCGGCGAGGTGGTGCAGGATCTTGGCGGACTGTCCGACCACAATGAGATCGGCCCGCACGGACTTTGCAAAGCGGATGATGGCCGGGGCGGCGTCGCCGCGTTCCCAGACGAACCTGAGGTGCACGCCGAGGTCGCGTGCCCGCTCTTCGGCCTGGTTCTTGAGCTGGGAGGCCACCTCGTCCCTTGCCTGCTCGACAGCGGCGTAGCCGGCTGCCTCGCCGTACACGGCAACAGGGTCAACCAGGGGCGTGACGTACACGGCGACGAGACGGCCGTTGGAGCGGATCGCCTCCCCGGCCGCCCAGGAGAACGCGTCCCAGCTGGTGGGCGAACCGTCGAGCCCGACCACGATCACCGGTGGGGTGCCATGCCCGGCGCCCACCGAGGACTCCAGGGAGCGCGAAGCGCTCTCGTCCTCATGCCTGATCTTCTCCAGCGTCTCCCGCAGCCGCGTGGCGCGGGCCTCGGCTTCCCTCTGGGTCATTGGTTCACCTCCACGTCGACGGAGCTCCGGTCAAGGCCCCCCTGCGGTCGAGAAGCCCGGGGCGCCGGCGCCGTCCTGCCGTCCGGAAGGCGCGGGTCGCGGGTTTCGCCCTCCGCCGCAAGGTCCAGCATGTGGCGAAGCGCCGGTAGGGCGGCGTTGAGCGCTGCCACGTCCTCCTCGGGAAGCTTGTCAACCAGAGCGGTGAAGACCGACGCACCGGCTCGGCGTATCGAGCGCAGGTACTGCCTTCCCGCTCGGGTGATGGCAACGAGCACGACCCGGCCATCAGCGGGGTCGCGACGGCGCTCGGCGAGGCCGAGGTCCTCCAGCTGCGTCACCACAGCGGTCATCGAGGGCTGCGTCACTCCCTCGTTCCCGGCGAGATCCGTCAGGCGCCGGGGCCCGGTCCGCTCCAGGGTCGCCAGCGTCGACGACGCAGTCAGGCTCAATTCCTGACCCCGGCGCCTGACCGCCAAAGGAGTCAGTGCCAACAATGCTGCTCCGATGAGGTCGTTGCGCTCAGCCATACGAACAGCTTAGCCGTAACTATATAGTTCTGTCAATACGATGAGCCACGCGCGCGACAACGCAGCCGGCGGCCGGAACGTGCCGCTCGAGGGTTGACGCGCGGTGCGTCAGCCGTCGATCAGGTCGCCGTGGAGGTAGTCCTGGTAGGCGGTCAGGTCCAGCAGGCCGTGGCCCGAGAGGCCGAACAGGATCGCCCGAGACTCGCCCGTCTCCTTACAGGCCCTGGCCTCGTCCATGGCCGCCCGGATCGCATGGGCCGACTCGGGGGCCGGGATGATGCCCTCGGTGCGGGCGAACTCGACGGCGGCCTCGAAGACCTTGGTCTGGGGATAGGCGACGGTGTCGATCACCCCGTCCTTGACGAGCCGGCACAGCGCCGGGGCGTCGCCGTGGTACCGGAGGCCCCCGGCGTGGATGGGCGGCGGGATGAACTTGTGGCCGAGGGTGTACATCTCGATGAGGGGCGTCGTCTCGGCCGTGTCGCCGAAGTCGTACTCGAAGGTGCCCTCCGTCAGGGTGGGGCAGGCGGTCGGCTCGACGGCGAGGAAGCGGAGGTCCCTGCCCTGGCGGGTCTTGTCGGGCACGAATGGGAAGGCGAGGCCGGCGAAGTTGGAGCCTCCTCCGACGCAGCCGATGACGATGTCGGGCGTGTCGCCGGCCAGGTCCATCTGCTGGCGCGCCTCGAGGCCGATCACCGTCTGGTGCAGCAGCACGTGGTTGAGGACGCTGCCGAGGGCGTACTTGGTGTCCTCCCGCTTGGCGGCGTCCTCGACGGCCTCGGAGATGGCGATCCCCAGCGATCCCGGCGAGTCCGGGTCCCCGGCCAGGATCGCCCGGCCCGCCGCGGTCTCGTCCGAGGGCGAGGCGACCACCCGGGCGCCCCAGGTCTCCATCATCGTGCGGCGCCCCGGCTTCTGCTCGTAGGAGGCCGCGACCATGTAGACCTGGCACTCCAGACCGAAGAAGGCCGAGGCCATCGCGAGGGCGCTCCCCCACTGACCGGCGCCGGTCTCGGTCGCCAGCCGCCGCACGCCCTCCGCCTTGTTGTAATAAGCCTGGGCGATGGCGGTGTTCGGCTTGTGGGACCCCGCCGGCGACACGCCTTCGTACTTGTAGTAGATGCGGGCCGGGGTGCCCAGGTAGGCCTCGAGCCGCCGGGCCCGGTACAGGGGGGAGGGCCGGTAGGTGCGATAGACGTCCAGGACGGGGCCGGGGATGTCGATCCACTCCTGCGTACTCACCTCCTGGCCGATCAGGGCCATGGGGAAGAGGGGGGCGAGGTCGTCGGGACCGATGGGCTGCATCGTCCCCGGGTGCAGCGGGGGCGACGGCGGGGTGGGCATCGAGGGCACCACGTTGAACCAGGCGGTCGGGATCTGGTTCTCCCGGAGCAGAAACTTGGTCTCGTCGGACGGCACCGGTTCCTCCTTGAGATCGCGGTGGCGAGTAGCTTCCGCCTCGCCGGAACGGAAGGCAAATGGGATGGGATCCCGGCCGGATCAGATCCTCGTGATCGTGGCAAACCAGGCGAGGGTGGCTGAAGAGCGACGCATTGACGCCCGCCAAGCATCCGCCTACTATACCTAGCAGACGGTTTGAGCACTTTCTCAAACTTGCTGCGCCTGGCCGTCCCGGCCAGCACTCCACAGACGAAGGAGGACCACCATGGCCAAGGCCAAAGACGCGAAAGACTCGACCGTTATCCTCGTGCTCCAGGGCGGCGGAGCGCTTGGCGCCTACCACATTGGTGCCTACCAGGCCATGCACGAGGCCGGGTACGCACCGGACTGGGTAGCCGGGACTTCTATCGGCGCCATCACCTCGGCGGCCCTGGTGGGCAATCCCCTGGAGGACCGCCTGGACAAGCTCCACGAACTCTGGCACGAGATCTCCCGCCCGGACGAATGGGGAGCATGGCTGCCCGGCCCTTTCGTCAAAGCCTTCAACGCCGGCTCCGCCATGGAAACCACTCTCTTCGGGCAGCCCAACTTCTTCAGCCCCAACTTGGTCAGTCCCTACCTCTCGGTGCCCGGTACCCGATCCGCCACCGCCTTCTACGACACCAGCCCCATGCTGGCAACGCTGTCGAGGCTTTGCGACTTCGATCTCATCAACTCGGGCTCAACCCGAATCAGCCTGGGCGCCACCAACGTCCGGACCGGAGACATTGTCTACTTCGACAACGTCAACCCGAAGCAAACGATCGGCCCGGAGCACGTGCTGGCCAGCGGCTCGCTGCCGCCCGGATTTCCGGCCACCGTTGTGGACGGCGAGTCCTACTGGGACGGGGGGTGCGTCTCCAACACCCCCCTGCACGCCATCCTTGACGATCCGCCGCCCGGCCACGCGCTGGTGTTCGTGGTCGACCTTTGGAGCGCAGCCGGCGAGCTGCCCAACACCCCCGATGAGGTCTCCTGGCGCAGCGAGGAGATCCAGTACGCCAGCCGCACCGCCCACCACATGAAGACGGTCGCCGCCCGTCTGAATCTCCGCAGTCAGCTGGCCACGCTGCGTGCAAGCCTTCCCAAGGAGGTGGCTGACACCCCTGGCGTGCAGAACGCCACGGCCCTCTCCTACGAGGGGAGCATGGATATGGTGCACGTGCACTACACGCCGACGCCGGACGAGGCCTCGAACAGCCCCGCGGAGTTCTCCAGGCCATCGATCGCTCGCCGCAGCGCTGCCGGGTACGCCGACATGAAGCTGGCGATCCAGGAGGCGCCGTGGCTGGTCGCCGAGCGGCCCGCGAATGCGGCCGTGGTGCATCGCGTCGGCCCGATGGGCGTCCGGCAGTACGCGCCGGCCACCTGAGCCGCCGCTACCACTCCTGGCCCGCCACCTGCCTGGTGGTGACGTTGAGGCGGTTCCAGACGTTGATGCCGGCGATGGCGATGACCAGGGCCGCGAGCGCCTGCTCGTCGTAGTGCCGGGCGGCTTCGTCCCAGATCTCGTCCGGTACCGGGTCCGCCCGATCGCTCATGCGGGTCGCGGCCTCGGTGAGCGCCAACGCCGCACGCTCGGCTTCGGTGAAGTAGGGCGCATCCCGCCATGCCGCCACTGCGTAGAGCCGCTCGTCTGTTTCCCCGAGCTTCTTGGCAATGCGAGGGTGCTGGACGGCACAGACGCCGCAGCCGTTGATCTGGCTCGCGCGCAGGTTGACAAGTTCGAGCGTCTTCGGCGGCACGCCGCCCTGGTGCACAGCCTTCCCAAGGGCCTGCAGGGCCTCCATGGCGTCAGGCAGGACGAACACCGGGTGACGCATTCGTGCTTCCAGGGTTGCTGTCTTCATGTCGGCTGTCCTTTCGGTGGCGTTCCGTTGGTCACTGTTATGACCCAGCGCGACGAAGGGATGTGACAGACGCCTTCGGTTGCCGAGATCAGGGCGCGTTGACGATCGGAAGGAACGCGGACCACGGGCCGACCGCTTGCGTGTATTGCTTGGCCATCGTCTTGACGATCTGACCGAGGTGGTTCAGATCGTGCACCACCCACGTTGCGAGAAGCTGTCCGAGGGTCACCTCCCCAAAGGTGGGATGGACCCCTCGTCGCCCCAGGTCGTCAGCCTTGACCAGCGTGGCGACCGTCTCGAGATTCGAGGTCCGCACGGTGGCGAATCGGTCCAGAAGATCGCCGAGCTTCCAGTCCTTGAAGCGGATGAACCCAGCCTCTCGGTCGACGGGCTGAAGCATACGTTCAGTGCCATGCTCGAGGATCGCCCTCGTCCGGTCGATCCAGTCGCACTCATCGATGTGGGTGAGGTGCCCGACGACCTGGTAGGGAGACCACGTGTCGGGTCCTTCGTCGCCGGCGATCCAGTCCTCCGACAGCTCCGACAGCATCGCTTGAAGCACGACCGGAGTTTGACGGAGCACTTCCCTGCCAAGATCAAGTGAGAAGTCCATAGCCTCCTCCACGTGTGGCGGCCGAGTCTATCAACTGCCTCCACCCCCAAGGCCCGGCTAATGTGGACCCGCCCATGACCTACACCGCCGACCCGCGCGTGGACGCCTACATCGATGCCCTGCCCGGCTGGCAGCAGGCCATCTGCCGAGAGGTCCGGGATCTGATCCACGTCGCCGACCCCGAGGTCACCGAGACGATCAAGCGCACCAACCGCCCATACTTCGTGCTGCCGGGCAACATCTGCGCCCTGTTGGCGGCGAAGGACCACGTCAATGTCTTTCTCTACGACGGCGCGATCGTCCCTGATCCCGAGGGAATCATCACCGGCGGCCACGACAACAAGACGGCCCGCACCGTGGCCGTCCGCCAGGGCGAAACCGTCAACGCGGCCGCGCTCACCGCCATGGTCAAGCAGATCATCGCGAACAACCGGTCCGGCGGCTGGCGCAAATTGAAGCGCGAAGGCTAGACCGCTCGCTGAGTTCCCCCGTGTAATCCGGCCGTGGAGCCCGGACCATGACGGCTTGGGGGGAACCGTGGTGAGAAAGATCGTGTCGGTGTCTTTTGATGGCTCCGTCGAGGGACCAGGGCGCTTCACTGTCAATGCCGGGCCGGGGGATAAGAGCAGAGATGCGCTGGTCCGGCCGAACTCTTTCCAACCGGAGGGTCAAGCGTGCTGCCAAGCGCGTCGGGCGGTCCCGAGCGGACTGTAGGCCTCGAGGGCGACGTTGCGCTGCTGTCAACCTTCGAGCAGCGCTCGACGGTACTTGAAGGGGCTGAACTGCACCTGGTTGACCACCGGCGGGACGGTGGCGACTGCGAACAGCGCCTCCAGCTCGGCCACGTTGAAGTTGGAGACGCAGACCGACCGGGTGTAGCCCCAATGCCGTTTACTTAGGGACAGGGGCCGTCCCACACTTGCCGAGCTGAGTGGGAAAGCGCGCGCCGGGGCGATCCGCTTGAATGAAACCCACCACCGTCAGTGGCGGCGCTTGGTCTTCGACGATGCCCGCCGGGATTCTTTGTTTGCTTCACCGCGGTATACGCGGTAGGACAAACAAAGAATATTCTGGCCACTGCGGGAACCCCCTGGAAACTGGACAAGTCGCCTCCACTGGGCCGTATTGAAACTCCGGACGACTACCCAGAGTGAGCGCGCGCCGGCACAGCGGGATCAGCGTCCGGTGAGTTCTCGGCGGGCGGCCTCGGCGATGTCGACGCCGGTGTAGGCGTGTCCGTCGATGCCCCAACCTCCCTCGGGGGCCTCAGTGATGAGAACCCAGGTGCGCTCCACGAGGCTGGGGTCGCCAGCTGCAGCGGCGATGATCCCGGTCATCTCCTTCACGACACCAAGCTGCTTGTCACGGTCGAGAACTCCGACGGGGGTCAGGATCTGGACGCGGACGTAGTTGCTGTCGCCTACCGCGTTGGCCAGAGCGTCGGGGTCCAACTCGTGGACGAAGGCGGCTGTGTTGTCCAGGAAGAGCGAGATCTCGGGGACGCCCTCCCACCGCATCATGGCCGCGGCAAGGTCCTTGGCGAGTTCAGACCTGTTGGCGAATGTTCCTGCCGTGGCGTACACGTCGATCATTGGCATGGGGCTCTCCTTAAAGAGAAGATGGTGGTCGTTCAGACGCCTCGCGATATCCGGCGCTCAGCCAACTGATCAGGATGCCGCCATACAGATCCGGGACTTCCTCCCACGCGAAGTGGCCTGCCGGCAGAAGTTCCATTCGGCTGTTGGGCAGTCGCTCGTGAAGAAACTCTGCATTGGCAGGTGGCACCAATTCGTCATCGCGTCCGGACACGATTTGAACGGGCGTCTTGATTCCTGGCAGCTGTGCGGCCAACGTAGGGAGCTCGGTTGGATACGTGCGGACGTAGCGAGCTGACTCGACAAACCGGTCCCCGGCGTACGAGTCCAGGTAGTCATCTCGGACCTCTTTGGGTGGGGGACCGCCAGGCATCGCGTCGTAGACGGGACCGAGAATGTCTTTGGAGTCGATCTGACGGTACCCCTCCATGTCGGGCGCCTCGATGATGTCCTTCAGTGCACCGCCCACCCGCAATGGAACCGCCGTAGCGCCGCCACCAATCACGAGGCTGCGCACCAGCTCGGGATTGCCGGCCGCTGCCAGGAGTGCGGCGGCTGTCCCGACGTCAGGGCCGACGATATGGACGGGACCCAAGTCCCACTCTCGAACCAGCTGGACGAGGAAGGCTCCCATCGCCGGGGGCGAGAACAGGTCCAATCGCCCCTCCGACTGTCCAAACCCGGGGAGATCAATCGCAACCAGGTGGAAGCGCTCGGACAAGCGGTCCCACACCTTTCGGAATGCGAACAGACTTTCCGGCCAGGGGCAGGTCAAGACGACCGTTTCGTTCCCACCCTGCCCTGCCTCGGCGAAGCGGATCTTCACGCCATCCGCCTCACGGATGGCTGTGTCAATCGTCATGGGCTTGCCCCTGTCTTGAGCTCGTGCCGTGATCGAAGCGGTCTGGCTCCACTAGCGTATACCAACAGGTCTGTCTATGCCGTTGGCCCTCCCGTGTCGTCCCGTAGACAGATCCATCTGGCTATCCTGGTAGGGCATGCGAAACAAGACCACCGCGAAGACAAACCAAGTTCGGCCCGGCGAGCGATCCCCGGTGTCAGAACCGGGGCCGCGCCGTCGCCTCTTGGATGTTGCGGACAGGCTCTTCTCTGAGGAGGGCGTACACGTCGTCGGCATCGACCGTCTCCTTGAGGAAGCGGGGGTAGCCAAGGCCTCGCTCTACACCCACTTCGGGAACAAGGATGGGCTCGTTCGCGCGTACCTCGAAGAGCACTTCGCAGACCGGCGCGAACACGTGGCCCAGGTGCTTGCCAGGTACGACTCTCCCAGAGAGCGTCTCCTCGGACTCTTCGCCGATGTGCAGGACGCGCTGGCGGGAACAACGTTCCGAGGATGCAGGTTTGTCAGCGCCAGTGCGGAGGCGCGACCCGACGAAAGCATCGGGGCGTTGACAGAGGAGTACCGCACGTGGGTGAGGACGCTGTTCACCGGCCTCGCCAGATCAGCCGGGGCCAGCGACCCGAAACGCCTCGGCCGACAGCTCGCGCTGCTCTACGACGGCGCAGCGGTCGCGGCGCGGCTCGACAAGGACCGCTCCGGCGCCGGCGCCGCCGCTCGTTCGGCGGCCGCAGCACTGCTTGATGCGGCCACCGTACGCGCGCCCTCTGTCGGACGCCAGCGAAAGGCAGCGCGATAACGGATCCGTCCGCCATCGCGTCTGTGTCAACATGGACAGACAGGTAAGTCTGGCCAGAGACCCAAGAGGCGTTTGCCTGAGCAACTCCCGGCTGAAAGGACACCGGACATGAACGGACAGCGAGACCTCGAGGGCCTCAGCGCCCTGGTCACCGGTGCGACCTCAGGCATCGGCAAAGCGGCGGCCGAGGAGCTTGCCCGCCACGGCGCCGACGTCATCGTGCACGGACGCGACGCCGACCGCGGTGAGGCGGTGGTCGACACCATCACGGCCGAGGGGGGCACGGCCCGCTTCGTAGCCGGCGATCTCAGCCAGCCGGCCGAGCTGGAGGATCTGGTCCAGGAGGTGGGCGCGGTCGACATCTTGGTCAACAACGCCGGGTTCTCCTGGTTCGGACCGACGGAGGAGCTCGACGTGGCGACCTTCGACCGGCTCTTCGCCGCAAATGTCCGAGCGCCGTACTTCCTCGTCGCTGCGCTGGCACCGAAGATGGCAGCTCGGGGAAGCGGCAGCATTGTCAACGTCGGGAGCATGGCCGGCCAGATCGGTCTCGCCGGTGGCGCCGCCTACGGCGCCACCAAGGCCACGTTGGCGTCGATGACCCGTTCCTGGGCGGCCGAGTTCAGCCCGGCCGGCGTCCGCGTCAACGCCGTGGCCGCCGGACCCGTCCTCACCGATGTGCAGCGGGCCGCCCGGACCGAGGCCCTCGCCGCCACCACCCTGCTGGCCAGGCCCGCCCAGCCTGGCGAGATCGCCGACGTCATTGCGTTCCTGGCCTCCCCGAAAGCCAGCTACGTGACCGGCGCGGTCATCGCCGCCGACGGCGGTCGCACCGCCATCTGATGGACAGCTTCATGGGTCCTCGACGGCACGCCGTAGGGAGAGCCGGGACATGGCAACACCCGTCCGTCATGGAGCCCACGCGTTGACCACCACAGACGACGCCCTCACGGGAGTGAGCTCCGACAGTGTCCTCTATCCGACCTTCGACGACGATGCCTTGTCGGAGCTGGCCGGGTTCGGCCACCGGCGGCCGATTGTCAGCGGCGACGTGCTGTTCGAGCCGGGTGAGGATCTGCCCAACTTCTTGGTCATCCTCGAAGGCGAGATCGAACTCGTCCGGCTCGACGAGGCGGAGGAAGCCGTCATCGCAACCTTCCCGGCCGGCCAGTTCGTCGGCGGGATCGGACTCCTTACCGGCCAGCGAACGTACCTGACGGCGAGAGCGAAGCGCTCCGGTTGGATTCTGGAGATAGACCGCAGCGAGTTCCGCCGCCTGATGAGCTCGAGACCTGCCCTTGCCGACACCATCTTCCGGGCCCTCGTCGCACGCAGGGAATTCCTCAGGGCGGGCGAGGCGGCTCGTGCGGTGCGGATCATCGGCTCGCGGTACTCGCCCGACGCAATGGCCCTCCGGTCGTTTGCCACCCGCGCCCGGCTCGCCTACACGTGGATCGACCTCGACGACGCCGACGACGTCGACGCCGTGTTGGCCAGCATGGGCCTGCGACCCACGGACACACCCGTTGTCGTGACCCCGACCGCAGTCCTGCGCCACCCGTCCCCCGTGGACCTCGCAGCCGAGTTCGGACTGACCTACCAACCGGTGCCGGGGCGGGTGTTCGACCTCGTGATTGTGGGAACCGGCCCCGCTGGGCTTGCGGCCTCCGTGTACGGGGCGTCGGAAGGACTCGACACGGTCTGCCTGGACGCCGTCGGGCCGGGCGGGCAGGCGGGTGCAAGCTCGCGCATCGAGAACTACGCCGGGTTTCCCAGCGGAATCTCGGGGGGAGAGCTGACCGCTCGCATCGCCATCCAGGCGCAACGCCTCGGAGCCCTCCTGGCCAGCCCGAACGAAGCGATCGCGCTCCGCATCGAGCAGGGCTTCCACGTCGTGGTTCTGGCCGACGAGAGCGAGATTGCCTGCCGGGCTGTCATGGTCGCCACCGGCGCGCGGTACCGGCGCCTTGCCGTCGACGACCTCGACCGGTTCGAAGGAGCCGGCGTGTACTACGCGGCCACGGAGCTCGAGGCCCGGATCTGCAGCGGCGGCGACGTCATCGTGGTCGGCGGCGGCAACTCAGCCGGCCAGGCCGCCCTGTACCTGGCGCAGCTGGGAAGCCGCGTCTCCATCGTCATCCGACGCTCGAGCCTGGCTGCCCACATGTCTCGCTACCTGATCGACCGTGTCGAGGTGGACCCGCGCATCAAGATCCTCGCCGACACCGAGGTCCGAGCCCTCGGGGGTGGCGCCCACCTCGAACGCGTGACGCTCGAGCACACGCCCACGGGCAGGCGGCGCACCGTCTCGTGCTCGGGCCTGTTCTGCTTCATCGGCGCCGAGGCGGCGACCGGCTGGCTCGGCGGCACCGTCGCGCTCGATTCGGCAGGCTTCGTCCTCACCGACAGGTCGATACCGAAGTCCGCCCTCGTCGACCCGTTGTTCAGTGCCCGCGATCC